>NZ_BAAACW010000125.1:0-16624 GCF_039521845.1 Alkalibacterium iburiense | reverse complement strand
ATTTGGGAATATCATACCTTCGAACAGGAATAATCTGATTTTTCATAGAACTTTTGGCATTACCTTTCTCAGTTAATAAGACTGTATCCATTCATAATTATAGGATACTTCACTAAGCATAAAAAAAACAACTAAAACTCCAATATTTAAGAGAGTCTAGTTGTTTTTCAAAAATAAGCGTTGCATCAGTAGCCCATAAAAACTATTTTGTTTTTTTGAAATACTCCAAAACTTTCTTACTTGTTGCATCGGCTTGTTTAATACTATTATTTATTCCGAATCCATCTATTCCGTTACCAGCAAGATAGAGACCCGGGTATTTTTCGTTTAAATATTCAAATAAGTTTTTTCTTCTCTCATCATGATTCAGTTTGAATTGAGGTATGGCATTTGGCCAACGCTTGATAATTTTATAATTAGGTGAAGCAACAATTCCAAGCATGGCCTCTAAATCTTTCAAAATAGCTTTCTCGATTTGTTTGTTATTCAATGACATCATAATACTGTCATTACTTCGTCCGAAATAAACTCCAAGCATATCTTCATCTTTCTTAGCAAAGTGAGCCCATTTTTTATTTAACCATACCACACTTTGAATATGGGAGTTGCTCATGCGAACTGAATAAACGCCATTCCCTTTCGGCTGTTTCTTAATTGACCCTTTAGGAAAGCTAAATAGAATAAAACCAATGGATCCTAACTTGATATCCTTGAAGTAATCACTAAGTTCTAAATCAGAAAACAACTCACTGTAAGCACCTGGATCCGTGGCCACGATGACAGAATCAACTCTTAATTGTTCTTTTTGATTAATATCCAGTATATACGTATTACTGATACTTTTCTTTATTTCTGTCACTCTTTTAGAATAGCGTATATTATTCTCTAATTTATTCGCTAGTGCGTTGGTTAATGTTTCCAACCCTTGGTTAAAAGTGGCAAAGTTTTCTTTTCCATCTAATACCTCCGGATGGGCTTCAAGGGCTTTAGTAATGGTCCCATGTTCTTTTTCCCATTCCACTAAAGGTTCATTGTATCCGTGAATACCTATTTCATCGATATCACTGGTGTATATTTTAGAGAAATATGGTTCAGCCACATACTCGGCCATTTCCTCACCAATCCGTTTAGTAAAGTAGTCTTTAGTCGTTAATTCCTCTTTTTCTTTCGTTCGCTGAAAATAGGTTTCTTTTAAGAAGGCTAATTTGCCTTGGAAAGATATCAGATCATACTTCCATATGTCTGTTCGCTTAACGGGGATTCCTTTATACGTAGGACAATCGAAGTAGTATAGTTTATTGAAGGCAAAGATATCTTGTTTTCCATTTTTACTGAATTGAAGTTCGTCTTGTATACCCAGTTCATGAATTAAGTCTAAGGCTTCCGGTAGCCTTGTATCTATAGATTCAGCACCTAGGTCTATGTATTGATCACCAAACTTCATGGTAAATATCTTCCCACCTGAACGAATTGAAGACTCAATAATGACGACTTCATAAGGAAGACTTTCCTTGTCTATTACTTGCTGTAAACGGTACGCTATTGCTAATCCGGTTATGCCACTGCCAATTATAGCAATGCGTTTTTTAGCCACCACCATCCATCATTTCCTCTCACGCATAAATATTAATATCACTTTTTAAATAATCTTTTATCTATTATAGCATGAAGTCCATAGTTTTAGGTTACGTATTCGTGTCAATATAAGTAAAATTAGAACAAAAAAAACTAAGACAAAAGAATATACATTCCTAGTCTTAGTTTTCTAATGATTAGTTATTTAAAGCTTCTTTAGCTTGATCAGTTAAAGCAGTAAATGCTTCTGCGTCATTAACGGCTAAGTCTGCTAATACTTTACGATTTAAATCGATTTCTGCTAATTTTAATCCATGCATAAATTTAGAGTAGCTTAAGCCATTCATACGGGCTGCCGCATTAATACGTGCAATCCATAATTTACGGAAATTACGTTTGTTTTGTTTACGGTCTCTATATGCATACATATAAGATTTCATTACTTGTTGTTTAGCTACTTTAAACAACTTATGTTTCGCACCATAATACCCTTTAGCTAATTTCAAAACGCGATTACGGCGTCTGCGAGTGACTACTCCACCTTTTACTCGTGCCATTGTTTTTCCTCCTTCAATACAATCCTAAGAATCTATATTATTTCATTTTAGCAATCATTTGTTTGATACGTTTGTAGTCACCTTTGGAAACCAAAGCTGATTTACGTAACTTACGTTTTTGTTTTTGAGTTTTATTCGCAAACAAGTGGCTTGTTTTTGCGCGTCCTCTTTTTAATTTTCCAGTACCGGTTCTTTTCAATCTTTTTGCATAGCCTTTATGCGTTTTTTGTTTAGGCATTATTCTTTTCCTCCAATACTTCTTATGTTTTATAGTTAACTACTTAATGATTCAACTCATTAGATAGTAGAATAACGGTTATTTCTCACTTTTCGGTGCGAGCATTAAGAACATGCTGCGGCCTTCCATTTTAGCTTTCGATTCAACTTGTGAAATGTCAGACATCTCTTCAGCCATGCGTTCTAATACTTCACGACCAATGTCCTTATGAGTAATAGCTCGGCCACGGAAACGAATAGAAACTTTTACTTTATCGCCTTTTTCAATGAACTTACGTGCATTACGCATTTTAGTATTAAAGTCGTGATCATCAATAGTAGGACTTAAACGAATTTCTTTCACGTTGACTACTTTTTGATTTTTTCTTTGTTCACGTTCTTTTTTCTGTTGTTCATAGCGATATTTCCCATAATCCATGATGCGAGCAACAGGAGGTTTAGCGTTTGGAGAAACGAGTACGACGTCTAAACGAGCCTCTTCTGCTAACCTTAATGCTTCATTCCGCTGGACTACACCTATCTGTTCACCGTTCTTTCCGATCAAGCGCACTTCATTTGCACGAATACGATCGTTGACAATCATGTCTTTAGCTATGGTGGTCACCTCCAAAGTATTTGCGAGAAAAACACAGAAAAAGACGGACCTTCTCATTGCATAGAAGTCCCGCCTTGTCTCCGCATTAAAACACATTAAAAAATATGTTTAATTTATATACGTTCATATCTGCCCAGGGATAGGTATCCACTAAGGCGAGAAGCGGGGGCTTCTGCTTTGTTTTCTCAACTTTAATAGTATAGCACGTCATAAATTAAATGTCAAACATGTTTTAAATTTTTTTTGTTGATTCTTCTGTTATTGTGTCAATAAACTCCTCTATAGAAAGAGTCTCCGTTTTCTTTTCTCCGTATTTACGCACAGCAACCGTTCCATCCTCTATTTCATTGTCGCCAATGACTAACTGATAAGGGATCTTCAATGTTTGAGCTTCACGAATTTTATATCCCATTTTTTCATTTCGGGTATCTACTTCTACACGAAGACCTTTAGCTTGCATTTGTTCTTGCAACTGGTTAGCAAACTCCCCGTGTATGTCTAGATTAACTGGAATAATTTTAGCTTGTACAGGAGCAAGCCAAGTTGGGAAAGCTCCTTTATATCTTTCAATCAAGTAGGCGACAAATCGCTCCATTGTGGAAACAATGCCCCTATGGATAACGACAGGACGATGAGTATCTTGTCCGTCCTCACCCACGTAAGTTAAGTCGAAACGCTCAGGTAAGAGGAAGTCTAACTGAACCGTTGATAATGTTTCTTCAATTCCTAAAGCCGTTTTTACTTGGACATCCAGTTTAGGCCCATAAAACGCGGCTTCTCCAACAGCTTCAAAATACTCCAGTCCCATATCATCCAATGTTTCTTTTAACATAGATTCTGCTTTTTCCCACATGTCGTCGTCATCAAAGTATTTTTCAGTATTATCCGGATCTCGGTAGCTTAATCGGAAACGGTAGTCATGAATATCAAAATCTTCAAAAACAGCCAACATTAAATGTACGACACGCTTAAATTCTTCCTTAATCTGATCTGGTCTAACGAATACATGGGCATCATTCAGAGTCATTTCACGTACCCGTTGAAGACCTGATAAGGCTCCACTTTTCTCATAACGGTGCATTTGACCTAGTTCAGCTATGCGAATAGGTAAATCACGATAACTTCGCACGTCATCTTTATATACCATCATATGGTGAGGACAGTTCATTGGGCGCAGAACCAGCATCTCTCCATCTCCCATATCCATTGGCGGGAACATATCTTCATGGTAATGATCCCAGTGACCCGATCTTTTATAAAAGTCAACATTCGCCATTATCGGAGTGTATACGTGTTGATAACCTAAGTTAATCTCTTTATCTGTAATATACCGTTCGATAATTCGTCGGATAGTTGCTCCTTTTGGTAACCAGAAAGGAAGTCCTGAGCCTACTTCAGGTGAAAGCATAAATAAATCTAACTCTTTACCTAATTTTCGGTGATCTCTTTCTTTAGCTTCTTCTCTCATTTTCATGTATTCTTTTAAAGCTTTTTTATCGAAGAATGCTGTACCATACACACGCTGCATCATTTTATTATTAGAGTTTCCTCTCCAGTAAGCTCCAGCTAATGATAGGAGCTTAAAGACTTGGATGCGTCCTGTCGATGGGACATGCACTCCTTTACACAAATCAACAAATTCACCTTGTTCATAAACTGTAATGACTTCGTCCTCTGGCAAGTCTTCAATCAATTCCACTTTGTACGGATCTTCTTTAAAGACATTAAGGGCTTCTTCTCGGCTTAATTCTTTACGGACGATAGGTAAATTTTCTTTTACAATGGACATCATTTCGTTTTCAATATCTTTTAAATCTTCATCTGTGATGGCTTTTTCAGTATCTGTGTCGTAATAGAAGCCATTTTCAATAGAAGGTCCCACTCCAAATTTCACATCAGGATAGAGACGCTTAATGGCTTGTGCCATCAAATGAGCTGTAGAGTGACGCAAAACAGATAAGGCATCCTCATGATCAGGTGTAACAATTTCTAACTCGCCATCTTCTTCCAATGGACGGTCAAAATCAATCAATATGCCATTCCATTTAGCCGCTAGGCCTTTTTTTTCTAATGATTTAGCAATGCCTGCAGCGATTTCTTTGGGGTTTGTTCCTTTTTCTACCTCTTTAGCCGTTCCGTCTGGCAGTGTAATAGTAATCATTTCACTCATTATTATTCCTCCTTTATTTTCTCAAACAAAAATCCCATTGAATAAATCCGTATTAAACAGAGTTATTCAATGGGACGTTTATAGTGACGTGGTTCCACCCAATTTTATAGAATGATACAGGTATGTCGTATCTTCTATCTTCATTTCCTCTTTAACGCAGAGGCGACGACTGCTTTTACATTATCAAAGCAATACTCAAAAGTGGTCAATGACAGGTATTTTAGAAAACTCTCACCCAATGTTTTCCTCTCTGAAAAATAGTGACTGTCAAAGTTGTCTTTTTCTCAGTTCGTATGATATAAGTGTATGATAGCTCATTTTATTCTTTAATTCAATAGTTATTTCAGCCGACGATTTTCTCCGCTCATTTCGACTTCTTCAGATAGAAAGCGCACACGTTCCATTATTCTTTTAGCTTTTAAAGGCTCCATTTCTCCTCTTTGTGATTGAGTCAAGTGTTCTTCCTCTAGTTGCTTCATATTGAAATTCGAACTAAAAAAAGTGGGTAACTGTTCTTGCATACGGTATTGTAAAATAACCCCCAACACATCATCTCGAATCCAACTAGACATGGAATCAGCACCTATATCATCCAGCATTAAAATACGTGCTTTTTTGTAAAGCTCTAATTTATCTTCCGTTGTATTCTTACCAATAGAATTCTTCATTTCCACCGCTAGTGTGGGGAAATGGACTAGTGTAGTAGAGTAGCCTTGTTCAGATAATTCATAGGCAATCGCACCGAGCAAATAGGTTTTCCCTACACCAAAAGCACCATGCAAATATAAACCCTTATGAAATTTTTTAGGTGCTTGCATATAGTCATCGATAAAGGCCATCGCCTTTTCTAAAGCTCTCTGTCTGCCTCTTGTTGCCTCAAAGTGTTCCAGCGTCGCATTTTTGATATCTTTTGGCATATATACAGATGAAATACGTTTTTTTATGGTTTCTTGCTGCTGTTTTTTTATCAACTCCCTGCTGGGAACATAAGTGACATCGATGCGGTGGTTATTAATAATCAATTTAGGATAATAGCCTGGGGCGAGTCCATCATCTGATGCTTCTGCTTTTTTCTTCTCTGATACAAATTCGTATAATTTAGATGCGCTTTTTTCAATAGCTGTATTATCCAACCGATCTCTATTTTCTGATAAAAAAAGCTTAACGTCTGGGTCTTTAAATACCATATTTCTCATGATATCTCTAAACCGTTCATTTAATTGAGTGACATCTAACATTTTTTCTAATTGTTCTCTTAAGCTTTCCACTCATTCTCACCACCCTTCCGATTACGTATTCGTCTTAACTTTTCTCTGAAGGCCTCTTCTTCTTCTTTACTGATCCGTTCATCCGTAGTCTCTTTTTTAGAAGCCCAGTCAGGAAGAGTTTCAACACGACTGCGTTCTTTTGTAGAATACCTTTTGTTTGGAGACCGCTTAGATTGATTAAACTGTTTCGCTTGAGCTTCTGCATATAATTCTTTAACCTTATTCATTGCATCCTCAGGTGATTCAATGTTACTTTGCGACCAGTCATTGGCTATCTTCAGTGCAAAGTTTTTTTCTAAGGTAGGAGAATTTTTTATAATTAATACATAATTAATTAAAATATTTAAAACAGATATAGGGATAGGCGCCTGTTCTACTAATTCTTTAAGTAGCCAGGTCTCGTTAGAAGAAACAAATCCGCCTTTCTGCTCTTTTATTGATTTCAAATAGGCATAAGGTTGTGTTTTCTCAGCATGAAGGATGATTTCAATTTCTTCCTTGGAGAATCCCTTTTGTTTTAACTGTTTCATTCTGTGCGACTCATTTTGATCATTCTCATTCGTCCCTTGTCTTACAAAGGTCGTTGTTTTCCCACTATTTAAAAACTGTTTTTGAATAAGATGAGTCAATTTTGATTCACTAACTTCTCCTGTACTTATATCAGCAGATTCAAGAACAAAGTGCTGCATATCTAGTTCATTGATTCCATATAAAGTGTGGAATGTGTAAATAAGTTGTTTGATATTGGAATCCAGTGACTCACTTTTCACAAACTGCTTATTCAGACCTTCCATGAAAAATGACCAGTCAAAGTGCGACTGTCTAACCACTTGCTCTGACAACTTCTCTTTTCTATCCGTCACTTGATTATCTTTTTGACTGATAGCTTGACTCACTTTTTCCATGTCCACATGAATAACATCTATAAAAGATTTAGTGATTTCTTTGTAGTCTTTCAAAGGCTCTGGTTTGAATACAAAGCGTTTTTCAAGTTCTCCTGCGATTCTTTCTCCAACTTTTTCAACTAAACTCATTTTAAGCAAAGGTTCATTGAAAAAGCCTTCAGCACTCAACGGAGGCTGTAAAAACAAAACATATGCGTCTTCGTGTTGAGTATGCTGATAAACTTTCAGTAAACCGTAGGCTTCTAAACGAATACGGGCTTCATAAAACTCTTTGATTCCTATATTTAATTGAGTTAATACATCGGACAACATCAGATCGGCTTTAAAGCAAGTCTCACTCGTTTCTTTTAAAAGCATATAAAGACTAATAGCCTGCACTCCAGCTAAGGGCTGATATAATGAGGCTATAATTCGTGAATCAAGATTCGAAAGGATAGTAGACTGGGTGACTTGAAGTGTATCTTTGGGACTAATGTGTTTCCATGGGTAATTCATTCCGCTATTATCCTTTCATTTTTTAAGTTATTGTTCTTTTCTCTTTTTTTCTAATTGCTGCATTTCTTGCATAAAGACGCCAATATCTTTAAATTGTCTGTAGACACTTGCGAATCTAATGTAAGCTACGTCATCCAATTCGGCTAGTTCTTCCATGACATACTCTCCAATTTTTGTTGAAGAGACTTCACTTGACCCTAGGTCTCTTATTTTATATTCGACTTTACTTACAATATTCTCCTGTGCTTCTGCTGCAACAGGTCTTTTTTCACAGGCTCTTCTAATGCCTCTTAATAGCTTTTCTCTATTAAACTCTTCTCTATTTCCGTTCTTTTTGACAACCAGTATCGCACTTTGTTCGATTCGTTCAAAGGTCGTAAAACGAAACATACATTTCTCACATTCTCTTCTTCGTCTAATAGATTTCCCATCATCGGCAGGTCTACTGTCTACTACTCTGCTCCCATTGTGTTGACATCTTGGACAATGCATGTTTTTCAGTCCTTTACTAGAGATTTCTTAACTTATTATACCACAGGTTATATGTTGGGACTAATACCCTTTTGCTCACTCAGCCATGCATCGACTTGTTCAAGAGTCTTTTCAACCGACCCATTATTGTCTATGACACTGTCCGCTTTTTCTTTTTTGACATTTAAAGAGAGCTGTGATTGAATACGCGCTTGAGCTTCCGCTTCTGACAACTGATTTCTTTTCATTAATCGTTTGAGTTGATTCTCATGAGTCGTGTAGACAACCATGATTTCATCTACCTCATCTTCATAACCTGCTTCGAATAGCAAGGGAATATCTAAGACTAAAAGAGGAACGCCCTTCATAATAAACTTCTCTTTTTCAGACAGTATATGAGTATAAATTTCTTTTTGAACTATTTTATTTAATTGTTCCAATTTCTCTGGGTGAGTAAATACTATCTCTCCCAGCTTTTTACGATTAAGTGTGCCGTCTGCCAGTAATATATCCTGACCAAAGGCTGCGACTACTTTCTGGAGCGCAGCTTGTCCAGGTTCCATTACTTTTCGAGCAATAATATCTGCATCTATAACTGGAATCTGCAACGTCTTAAAATGGTTGCTTACAGTTGTTTTTCCTGAAGCTATTCCTCCAGTTAAACCAAGAACAAATGTCATCCCATTCCCTACTTTACTTTTGACATAGGGGACAATAATGAGTCCCTCTTTGAGCTACTTTCGTTTTGATAAAAGCCGTTTGACAGTTTGGACAGGGCTCTCCTTCTTTGCCATAAACCATTAACTGGTTTTGAAAGGAGCCTGAATCTCCAAAAGCATTGGCGTAAGTACGAATAGTTGTGCCACCAGCTTCAACAGCCTTCTTCATTATAGTGACAATCGCTTCTTTTAACTTTTTCTGTTCGGTCGATGATAGTGTGTGCCCTTGTCGTTCTGGATGAATACCGGAAGCAAATAAAATTTCATCCGCATAAATATTCCCAATTCCCGCTACCATTTTCTGATCTAGCAAACAGGCTTTTATAGACCGTTTACGGTTCCTTAAAAATGCGCTGACATGAGAAAGCGTCAATTCTTCGTTTGGTTCTGGACCTAACGATCTCAAAGAAGGATGCTCATACGCTTTAGATTTTTCAACTAAGCTCATTTTACCAAACTTTCTGACATCTAGATACCTTAACTCTTTCCCGTTATTTAAGGAGAAAATTACATGAGTATGCTTGGTGGGCGGGTGTTCTTCACTTTCCAGTTTGTACTTTCCTTCCATTCTTAAATGGCTTATCACTATATAGTCTGTGGTTTCAAAAAGCAGAAACTTACCTCTTCTATTAATGGAGAGGAAGGTTTCGCCTATTAGGTTTTGTTTAAAGTCTTCAACAGTTGGGTCTTTTATTATATTACTCCATAGGACATTCACTGCCTTTATTTTCTGTCCTACTATTAATCTCTCTAACCCCTGTCTGACATTTTCTACTTCAGGTAGTTCAGGCATTTCATTCTCCTTCTGAATCTATTTATTAAATGAAAAAAAGCGAGATGCACTCGCTTTTTTTCTTATTTGGCTTCATACCAACTGTCTCCATAACTACTTTCTACTTTTAGCGGTACTGATAATTCAACTGTTTGTTCCATCACTTCTTTAACTAATGTTTCCAGTTCTTCAATTTCTGATTCAGGAGCTTCGAAAATCAGCTCATCGTGAACCTGTAAGAGCATCGTTGCCTGCAGGCCTCTTTCTTTTATTCGCTTGTCCATTTCTATCATAGCCATTTTCAAAATATCAGCAGCACTTCCCTGTATAGGGGTATTCATAGCTGTTCGTTCGGCAAATGATCTTAAATTGAAGTTACGAGAATTAATGTCTGGTAAATAACGGCGACGGTGGAAAAGCGTCTCTACATAGCCTTTATCTTTAGCTTCTCTAATGACCGTATCAATAAATTCTTTCACTCCAGGGAAACGTTCGAAGTAGGTATCGATATACTCTTTGGCTTCTTTTCTAGTGATATTCAAGTTTTGAGATAGACCATAATCACTTATACCGTACACAATTCCGAAGTTGACCGCTTTGGCATCTCTTCTCATGTTAGGTGTCACTTCAGAAACATCCTTCAAATCAAACACCTGTAAAGCCGTTGTGGTATGGATGTCCTCATTGTCTTTGAATGCCTTAATCAATGTTTCGTCTTTAGATATATGAGCTAATATGCGCAATTCAATCTGTGAATAGTCTGAAGCAAAAATTTTCCACCCTTTTTCTCGAGCAACAAAAGCTTGTCTTATCTTTCTTCCTTCTTCTAAACGGATAGGAATGTTTTGTAAATTAGGATCCACAGAACTGAGTCGACCCGTACGTGCCACTGTTTGAAGGTAACGTGTATGAATTTTGCTTGACTGTTTATCAATCACTTTTAATAATCCTTCAATATAGGTTGATTGAATCTTGGAAATAGTTCTATATTCCAGAATATACTCGACAATAGGGGCTTGATCACGTAACTTTTCAAGGACATCCTGAGCTGTGGAGTACCCTGTTTTCGTTTTCTTAATAACAGGATAGCCCATTTTTTCAAATAATATGACGCCTAATTGTTTGGGTGAATTGATATTGAAGGTTTCTCCTGCTTCTTCAAATATCTTTTCTTCAATCGATTCGAGAATCTCCTTGAATTCACCTTTCATTTGGGTCAATCGTTCAGCATCAGCTGTAATGCCCTGAATTTCCATTTCAGCTAGTATCATGGCTAGAGGCAATTCCATTTCTTTCAATAGACTTTCTTGATCGTTTTCTTTCAGTTCCTTATCCATCTGTTCTGACAAGTGATTGATAGCTATTACTTTACGGGCCAAATGATCATACATCAGCGTTAAATCTTCAGGCACTTTGATTTTTTTACCTTTTCCATAAACCACTTCATCAGGTGTCACGCCATCATAGTGATGTTTTTGTGCAACGTCTGCAACGTCTCCACTGCTGCTATCTTCAGCTGTTAATAAATACGAAGCCAGCATTATATCAAAGCTCACACCTTTTAACGTGATATTTTTGTTGTTTAAAGCAACATAGGTGCGCTTCGCATCATACATTTGTTTAAGCAGTGTCTCGTCCTCAGCCCATTCTTTAAAGGCAGATGACTCAAATACTGTTTGGGGGTTAGCGACATAAACTTTTTCCTGATTTCCCCACGCAATGGCTACGATGTCCGAATGATGATAGTTTTCACTTAACATTTCAATATACAGAGACATGCCGTTACTGAATAAAGAGGAGTCTATTTCTTCCACAAAAGCATACTCCACTTCTGTCAGGTCTTCAGCTAATTGTTCCATGTATTCTGATGTATCTAGTTTTTGAAGATGAGAATTAAAGTCCATTTCTTTATAAAATGAAATAAGCTCCTCCATGTTTCGGCCATTATATTCCAAGTCATGTATTTCAATCGTAATAGGAGCTTCTACGTCAATCGTAGCCAGTTGCTTACTTAAGAAAGCTGTCTCTTTTTCATCCAGTAAGTATTCTTTTCTCTTGGATTTTTTCATTTTATCAATATTCTCATATAAGTTTTCTACTGACCCATATTCATGCAAGAGTTTCAAAGCTGTTTTTTCTCCAATATTGGTTACACCTGGGATATTATCAGAGGAATCTCCTGCCAAGCCTTTCATATCAATAATCTGTTCAGGAGTGATTCCCATATCATTCATAATAGATTGCTTCGTATACTCTTCTAAATCACTGACTCCTTTTTTAGTAATATCAATACGAACAGAGTCAGATGCTAACTGGGTTAAATCTCGGTCACCGGTTAAGATGACTACTTCAAAGCCTTTCTTTTCTGCTTCTTTAGCCAATGTTCCGATGATATCATCGGCTTCATAATTTGGGAGCTCGTAACTCTTTAATCCAAAGCCCTTCAGCAAATCTTTCATAAAAGGGATTTGTTCAGAAAACTCAGAAGGCATTTTTGAACGCCCGCCTTTATACTCTTCAAAATATTTGTGCCTAAAAGTCGTCTTTCCCGCATCAAAAGCGACTAAAGCGTGGCTAGGCTGTTCTTTAGTGACGATGACTTCCAGCATATTATGAAAGCCGTATAGCGCATTCGTATGAAGCCCGTTTCTATTCTTCATACGCTCCAATTGACTGTGTAAGCCATAAAAAGCTCGGAAAGCAACACTGTGGCCATCAATAAGAAGCAATTTCTTTTTATTGGTCAACTCATTCATCTCCTAGTTTTTTTATCATAGAACCATATTAACAAACTTTTCTGGATAGAAAAAGAGAACGTACACCATAGTCTCCTTTATAATACTAAACAGTATTACTAAAATCCATTGGGTACCTTCTCTCACTCTGTTTTTTATTTAGTTTTTAGCTTCTGTTTGACTTAAAATTGTTTCAAAGGCCAATTCGAACTTTTGTACATCCCCTGCACCCATAAAGACAATGACTTGATTTTTATGTTTTAACAAAGGAGACATATCTTCTTCTGTTAAGATCCCTTGCCCTTTTTCTGTTTTTTCCAACAAGTCTTGAATAGTAACATCTCCATTCAATTCTCTGGCAGAAGTAAAAATATCAATAAGATAAACGGCATCAGCCATATCTAGTGCTTCTCCAAATTCGCTGAGTAATGCTACCGTGCGACTAAAGGTATGAGGCTGAAATACCGCTACGATTTCTTTTTCTGGGTATTTCTGATGTGCCGCATCTAGTGTGGCCTTTATTTCAGCCGGATGGTGGGCATAATCGTCAATAATCACGGTATCCATGACTGTCTTTTCAGTAAAGCGTCGTTTAACTCCTTTAAAGGTCTCTAGACGTTCTTTTACTTTTTCAGGGTTAAATCCTTCATAATGAGCAAAAGCGATAACACCTAAAGCATTCTGGATATTATGATTTCCAAAGGCCGGAATATAAAAACGTCCATAAAAGTCGCCTCTTACAAAAACATCAAAAGAAGATCCATTTGTACTTCTTTCAATATTTTTAGCTTGAAAATCATTGTACTCATCAAGTCCGTAATAGACAATCGGTACCTTAGCGTGCAGCTCTTGTAAACGCGCATCATCTCCGCAAGCAAAAATCGCTTTTTTAATCTGTTGAGAAAACTCGACAAAGGCTTCTTGAACATCATCGATACTTGTGTAATAATCCGGGTGATCAAAATCAATATTTGTGATAATCGCATAATCAGATGCATAAGCTAAAAAGTGTCGTCTATATTCACAAGCTTCCAACACAAAATAGTCGGCATCTTTTACACCTTTCCCAGTGCCATCGCCAATTAAATAACTGGTATCTTTAATACCGCTTAATACATGAGCCAACAGGCCAGTCGTGCTTGTTTTTCCATGAGAACCAGTAATGGAAATACTAGTAAACTCATTACTTAATTCACCTAAAAAATCGTGGTATCGTTTAACTGTCAAGCCTAATTCTTTTGCTCGGACAATTTCTTCATGCGTATCTGGAAAGGCATTACCTGCAATAATAATCATGCCTTCTTTAATATTATCTTTGTTAAATTCATATATAGGAATCTGAGCTTCTTCAATATTTTTCTGAGTAAAAAAGTACTTTTTAACATCAGAACCTTGCACTTTAAACCCTTTATCATGAAGAATCAACGCTAACGCACTCATACCCGATCCTTTAATTCCCACAAAATGATACACCGTTTCTTGATTCATTACTATAAATCCTCCAATTAATTGCCTATATCAAAGTTTTGCACCGCTATATACTATAATTCAAACGAAACAAAAAAGCTAGTATAGAGGACTTTTTGTTTTCCGTTTCGGATTAACTTAACTCCATTCCACTCATTCTTATCTTTTTATACTAGGATGATTGGGTAAAAATAGTCCAGGCACTTCACTCTTATCTCCATTATTTCCACTTTTTTCTTCTTCAATAATGGATTCTAACGTTCGATGCAAGCCATAACTCTTCTTGATAACTGGCTTGATTTTTTCTCTTGACTGAACCATTCTGTCAGAGCTCTCTTCAATGGAAGTGTAGGGTTCGAAATCGGATTCGGTTGCATTTTCTGTTTCAAATAAAAGATAGTCATTTGGACTTTTAAGCATATCTCTTTTTAGTTTAGTATAATTAATTTGTCTCCTGTTCTCCTTCGGTCTTTCATGGTACCCAAAAACGGGGGAAGGAACTCGGCTGACTTCAAAAGGCGGAGAGATATAGCGTCGCTCGAAGTTATTTTCATCATGAGACTGTTTATTTGATAGATAATCTTTAAAGCCTCTTTCAATCGACTCACGACTCTTAAGATCCTTAGGCAATCTATGTGTCTCATCAAATGAAAGGCTTCGCTCTTTCGACTGACTTTCTTTTTTGAGTGAGGATTCGAAAAACCCTTTGTACTTTGAAGACATACTCTCCCCTCCTTCTGCTTCATTACTTCTGTGACGGTATGATAAAAGGCGACCCTACTTCTGCACTATCGTCCAATACCATTATGCCATCTGTTTCTTGACGAAGCCCTAATTCACGTGCGGAACAAATCATCCCATAGCTGTCTACTCCTTTAAGCTGACCTGGCCAGATAACCAAACCGTCTGGCATGACAGCTCCGACCTTTGCCACAACTACTTTTTGTCCTTGGGAAATGTTTGATGCCCCACACACTATTTGAAGGGTCTGTCCGTTGTCGACTTCTGTCTGTGTCAGATTCAAATGATCTGACCCTACGACTGGTTCACATGACTGAACAAACCCAACCACAAATTTAGGATCTTCATTTGCTTCTAAAGTCAAATCAATATGTGCTTTTTTAATTAAGTCATTTAGTGCAGACCGGTTATCTTCTGTCAAGACTACAGGCCCATTTTCTAAGTTAGACAAGTATGTGGACGCACGAAAGAGGTTGATACCAACTAATTTTCCAGTTTCCCTGTCTCTAATAGCCACAATATCGTCATGACGCTCACTTGTCTGTTTAATGGCATCACTTTTTTCTAAAATAATCATTAAAACATCGTTTAATCCTTTGTTATTATACGAACTAATATACATATGTGAAACTCCTTCAATTAAGTAACTTGTATTTTATTAAAATGCCCGTAATGTTTCAAGTACGGATTGGTCAAATGCTTTGACTGTTTGATAAACCATTTCTTTCGCCGCTTCGTAGTCATCAATACGGAATAATGACTGATGAGTATGGATATATCGAGCGGGTACGCCAATCACTGCGCTTGGAATGCCTTTGTTCATTTGATGCGCTGCACCGGCATCTGTTCCGCCTTTTGAGAAGAAATATTGATAAGGGATATCATGTGTTTCAGCTGTATCCAATAAGAATTCTTTCATTTCTTTTGATAGTAACATACCTGGATCTTGTATTCGCAATAAGAACCCTTCTCCTAAACGACCAAAGGCCTCTTTATCTCCATTTATGTCATTGGCAGGTGAACAGTCAACAGCTAGAAAGGCATCAGGCTTGAATTGGGTTACTGCCCCTTTGGTTCCTCTTAAACCGACTTCTTCTTGAACATTTGCTCCAGCAATTAACGTACTTGGCAATGTCTCTTTTTCTAGCTTTTTAAGTAATTCAAGCACCAACGTGACGCCATATCGATTATCCCAGGCTTTCCCTACCAAGGTTTTCCCGTTAGCCATCTCGATCGTTTGAACATCAGGCACTAATACATCTCCTGGTCGAACCCCATATTCCCATGCTTCTTCTTTTGATTCAAATCCGCCATCAAATAAAATAGAATCAATTGAAGGGGTAGACGATTCTTTATTCTTTAGTAGATGGGGAGGGATTGAAGAGGATACAACCGGGTACTCCCCTTTTTGTGTGATTAAGGTAAAGCGTTGGGCAGAAACCACGTACGGATTCCATCCTCCTAGAGAGACCACCTTCATTAATCCTTTGGCTGTGACGGATGAAACCATGAAGCCCACTTCATCCATATGTGCAGCAACCATCAACTTAGGTGACTGAGTATCTATCCCATTTTTGATTCCAAAAATTCCACCTAATCCATCTAATTGAATATCATCCACATAGGGGGTCATTTCTTGACGCATAAAATCACGTACTTCATGTTCGAATCCACTGACACCTTTAAGTTCTGTGGTTTTTTTTATTAATTCGATTGTTTCGTTAGACATAATCTGTTGTCAGACGAGCTGACCGATCCTCCTTTAAATCATTCTGTTCATTTTCCTGTTCTCTTTTATTATACACAAAATAAGCTGTCTTTTTAATGAATCTTCATTCGTTTCTGTTATACTCTCGAGTTTGACAGTCAAAACGACAAGAATGCCTTAGGTATAGGCTCTCTTATCGTTTTTTTAGT
>NZ_BAAACW010000124.1:0-6024 GCF_039521845.1 Alkalibacterium iburiense | reverse complement strand
AAAATCGCACTGTTAACAAGGAAAAGTAGTAAACCGGTTAGGTTTTGACACCCTAACCATATTATTCTTTATTTATCTTGTGTATCGAAATGAGTGATTAAATCTTCTAATAAATTTGATTTTAACATGTCTCTGATTTGTCTAATGGTATAGTACACAGGTTCTTCTGTTGCTGAGCCGTGTGTTTTAATGACTGGAGCTTTTACACCGAATAATACAGCTCCTCCATGTTTTGAATAATCCAAGATATCTTTTAAATCTTTTAAGCTATCTTTTAACAGAAGGCCACCTAATTTAGATTTAAGTCCACTGTTCATAATCGCGTCCTTGAGTACTTTTACCATTGAAAGTGCCGTTCCTTCTATAGTTTTTAATACAGCATTTCCAGTAAACCCATCTGTGACAACGACATCAGCTACACCATTTAATAACTCCCTTGCTTCCACGTTTCCAATAAAATGAATAGCCTCGTTTTCTTTTAACAACTGGTAGGCTGCTTTAGTCACTTCATTCCCTTTATTCTCTTCTGTTCCGTTATTTAATAGACCGACAGTCGGTTTGTTCTTCCCATGTACATGCTTAGCATATTCAGTGGCCAATGTAGCATACTGGTTAATATTTAAGGGCTTTGAATCAGCATTGGCTCCTACATCAATGACATGGAATATAGCTCCTTCATTTGCTAAAGAAGGGAATGTCGCTAATAACCCAGGTCTGTCAACTCCTTTAATTCTTCCAATAATCAATGTTCCTGCCGTTAATAAAGCCCCTGTATTACCTGCAGAGAACAAAGCATGGTTCTCATTGTTTTTTACAGATTGAGCTGCTTTCACCATTGAAGATTCTTTTTTTCTTCTAATGGAACGGACGGGATCATCTTCACTTAAAATCACTTCATCAGAATGAACGATTTCAATATTTGGTAGATTTTCGCCTAGTTCTTTTCTAATTAATTCTTCTTTTCCATATAATACTAAAGTGATGTCACTGAATTCCTTTGCGGCTCGGATACATCCTTTAACAATTTCTATGGGAGCATTGTCTCCTCCCATAGCATCTACGGCTATTCTCACTATAATTCCTCCTAAAAGTTACTCATTAATCAAGTATCAATACTTGTCCTTTCTCTATGCCTACTTCTTCTCTTAGTAATGTATATTCTTCGGAAGTGAAGAATGTCTTTTGGTTAAGTAGAGAACCTGCAGCTTCTCTAGCTGTTTCTAGAATGGGGAAATCTTCTACAATATCCGCGATTTTAAATTCGGGTATCCCGGACTGCTTTCTTCCAAATAAATCCCCTTGGCCTCTCATCTCTAAATCTTTTTGACTGAGTACAAAGCCATCGGTTGTTTCTGTTAGGATTTTCATTCGTTCGGCTCCCTTTTCACCTTTCGGGTTAGCAATAAGAATACAATACGATTCTTGGCTTCCACGACCTACGCGCCCTCTTAACTGGTGTAGTTGGGCTAAACCGAAACGATCCGCATCATGTATAACCATAAGTGTGGCATTAGGAACATTGACTCCCACTTCAATGACTGTCGTTGATATTAACACTTGTATCTCATTCGCTTCAAATCGACTCATAATCTCTTCTTTTTCAGTCGGATGCATTTTCCCATGCAATAGACCTACTGTATAACGGCTACCCAGTAGTTCTTGATACGTCTGATAAAGAGCTGTGGCATTCTCCAGATCCATCATTTCTGATTCTTCTATTAAAGGACTGATGACATAAGTCTGATGTCCTTTCGCTAATTCCTTCTCTACAAAGGCAGCCATTCGGTCAAAATGTTTCGGTCTTATCCAATAAGTAGAAACAGGTTTTCTTCCTTTAGGCATCTCATCGATAACCGAAACATCCATTTCTCCATAGGCTGTAATTGAGAGCGTACGAGGAATAGGTGTAGCTGTCATGAACAGGACGTCTGGGTTCAAACCTTTTTCCCTCAATGTTTTTCTCTGGTTCACACCGAACCGATGTTGCTCGTCTGTAATAACTAAAGCCAGAGAGTTAAACTCTACATCTTCTTGAATGAGAGCATGTGTCCCAACAACCCCATCAATCGATCCAGTCTGTAATCCTAAAAGAATTGCATCTCGCTCTTTTTTCTTAGTAGAACCAGTTAACAACTCTATCGTAATAGGTGTGTCTTTGAACATCTCGTCTAATGATTTTTTATGTTGAGAAGCCAGTATCTCAGTAGGAGCCATCAATGCCGACTGCTTACCTGCTGATTTAGCAGCTAACATAGCTGACGCCGCTACAACGGTCTTCCCACTTCCTACATCCCCTTGAAGCAATCGAAACATTTGATAAGGAGATTTCAGGTCTCTACAAACTTCGTTTACTACTCTTTTTTGAGCAGACGTTAGCTCATAAGGCAACGATGCAAAGAAGTCTTTCAGTTGGTTAACATCATAATCGATGCTCGCACCTTTCTGGAACAGCTTCGCTTGCTTTTTCATCCAACCCAATCTTAATTGATAGATAAAAAACTCTCTAAAAACAACAGAATATTTTGCTTTTTCCAGCTCTTCTTCATTTTTTGGAAAGTGCATGTAGTAGATTGTATCTTTGAGAGATAGAATAGAATACTTTTCAATCCAATCTTTTGGGATGTTTTCTGGAATATAGGAAGCATAGATATCCCAAGCCTGCCGGATCAACTTTAAAATAGTTCCCTGCTTAATGTATTTATTGGAAGGATAGATAGCTTCTCTATCTTGTCCTTCTTGGTTAGATGACAGTAGCTTTATCCCATTCAGTTGTTTCCTGACACTATCCCATCTGCCAAAGACTTGAATCTCTTTTCCAGCTTCAATTTGGTTTTTTAAATACGGCTGGTTAAAAAAGACAACTGACACAATCACATGCTCACAGTTCATTCTAAAAGTCAGACGGTTTTTTCGTCTTCCGAAATGAGTCACAACCCCTTCGGATATAGCCGGTCCTTCCAGTACGACTTTTTCATTTTCTTCAATATCTTCAATGGATTTAACTGTTAAATCTTCATATCTGAAAGGATAGTGAGTCAATAAGTCCATAATCGTGTGTATACCCAAATCAGCTAATGCTTCTACTCTTTTATCTCCTACACCCGATAATGTTGATACTGAATCGTTTATAGATAGTGACACTATCTCACTCCTTTCACTCTATACATAAAAGAAAAAATAGGGGAAACAACAGAATAACAAGTCGTTTCTCCTATTCCTAACCTTTTATTCCACTGAAATCAGATATGGATAAACGGGCTGGCCACCATTGTGAACCTCAACTTCGATATCTGGATAATTCTCTTCTATATAAGCAGTTAATTTCTCAGCCTCTTCTTCGTTGCCTTCTTCGCCAATTAGAAGAGTAATGATTTCACTGTCCTCATCGATCATTTTAGTTAATGTTTCAATCGTTACTTCGTACAAATCAGAAGCTGACACCTGAATGTCTCCTTCAATGATTCCCATGAAGTCATCTTTTTTGATACTCAGTCCATTAATTTCAGTATCTCTTACAGCAAAAGTCACTTGACCAGATTTAACTAGTTCGATTTCTTCTGTCATGGATTCTTTATTGGTATTCAAGTCTTCAGCAGGATTGTATCCTAGCATTGCTGTCAATCCTTGTTGGATTGTTTTAGTTTCAACAACAGCCGCATTGGCTTCTGTGACTTGAGTAGCTTGCTCAGCTGCCATGAATATGTTTTTATTGTTCGGTAAAATTATATAATTTTTTGCAGGAACTTTCTCCATTGCTTTGACGATATCCTCTGTACTAGGGTTCATCGTTTGACCACCTTGTAATACGTAGTCCACTCCAAGACTTTCGAACAGTCTCTGAATACCTTCACCTGGAGCAATAGCTATGACCGCAAAGTCTTTTTCCTCGACCTCTTGAGTGGTCTCATCTGATAAAGCAGAATGTTGTTCACGCATATTATCTACTTTAATTTTCATAAGAGAACCGAATTTTTGACCGTAGTTCATGACTTCACCGGGCTTTTCCGTGTGAACATGGACCTTAATGACTTCTTCATCAGCTACAACTAATAAAGAATCACCTAGTTTATCTAAGTAATTTCTAAATTCTTCGTAGTCAAATTCTTCTTCAACCGTTTCGCCTTCACCGATGCGTACCATGATTTCGGTACAGTAACCAAATTCGATATCTTCAGTGTTCATGTGCTCATGTACACCGCTTCGGTGATGCTCCGCGCGAACTAATTTTTCTAACTCAGGTGTTTCTTCTTCTACAGGTTCTTCTCCTGTTAATGAAGATAAAAAGCCTTCGTAAATATAAACTAATCCTTGTCCCCCACTGTCTACTACTCCTACTTCTTTTAATATGGGTAGTAAATCGGGTGTTTTTTTCAACGATCTTTTAGCTGCCTGAAGAACAGTTTCCATAATAACTATTACGTCATCCGTTTCTTCAGCTTTATTTATACCCGCTTTAGCTGATTGCCTAGCAACCGTTAAAATCGTTCCTTCAACAGGTTTCATGACCGCGCTATAAGCAGTGTCTACTCCACCTTGAAAAGCATTAGCCAAGTCTTTTGCACTAACTTCTTCTTTCCCTTCTAATGATTTAGAGAATCCTCTAAACAGTTGGGACAAGATAACGCCAGAGTTTCCTCTCGCTCCCATTAGTAATCCTTTTGCCAATGCCTGTGCCAGTTCTCCCATATGATTACTGTCTGAATCTTTCACGGCGTTTGCTCCGCTTGTGAAAGACAAGTTCATATTCGTACCCGTATCACCATCTGGTACGGGGAATACGTTCAGTGAGTTGACATATTCTGTGTGCTCATCTAGGCGCTGTCTACCTAACGTAACCATATTTCTAAATTTTTCAGCTTTTAAACTCTTAACATCCACTTTTCCAATTTCCTCCTTTGTCACCTAAAGAATGTGACGATGGCTTACACGTTATTTTGAACTCTTACGCCTTGAACAAACACATTAACAGAATTTGCTTTGATTCCAAGATCATGCTCTAATTGATAGGCGACTCTTTCTTGTACATTCTTAGACACTTCAGTTATCTTTGTTCCATAACTGACGATTATATGCACATCAATAGAGATTTCATTGTCTTCTTGATTGACAACGACGCCTCTAGAATAATTATCTCTATTTAATATTTCATTGATTCCATCTCTCACTTGATTTCTACTAGCCATACCCACAATACCGAATATCTCTGTGGCTGCACCGCCTACTACTGTAGAAATAACATCGTTAGACATTTCAATGTTTCCATATTCTGAATTCATCTGAATAGTCATTCTCGTTCTCCTCTCATTATTCAATCTTACTGAATGTATCTTAAGGTATTCTTTGATATTCAAACATATTTTAGCATACTGTATAAAATAAAAAAAGACAAGTTACTAACGTTGCTATCTAGATAGTTTAACGTTTCAACAAGCGTTATCTTTTTCAAATATCTTTCTCTAGTATACACTGTTAGCCGTGAAAATTGTAGCACTCATCAAGCTTTTAATCATTTATCGTTGTTTTTACTTTATTTCCCTTCTGTAAAGGAAAAAGACTTGATTGTTTATTAAAAAATACTTGCGATGCTTCTCGATTTATGCTATTTTATATAAGTATGATTTAGCTTACAGGATTGAGCTATGTACGAAGGAGGAGAAAAAATGGCTAAAGAATGTTATATTACAGGACGTAAAGCAAGAAGCGGAAACAACCGCTCACACGCAAACAACAAATCTAAACGTCGCTTCGGTGCGAATTTACAAAAGGTTCGTATTATGGTTGATGGACAACCTAAAAAAGTATGGGTTTCTGCTCGTGCTTTAAAATCAGGTAAAGTTGAACGTGTTTAATTTAAATTCAAATTAAAAGAACGGTTCTGGATAATCATCTAGCAACCGTTCTTTTTATTTGAAAAGAAAATGCTAAAAAGAGACAAAAAAGCACCTCTCATGGTATAATCTCGAGTTTGACAGTCAAAACGACAAGAATGCCTTAGGTATAGGCTCTCTTATCGTTTTTTTAGTT
>NZ_BAAACW010000123.1:0-3206 GCF_039521845.1 Alkalibacterium iburiense | reverse complement strand
ATTATACTAAAAACCCCCTATTCTATCTATTGAAATCATAGGTAGAATAGGGGTTTTTCAGCAGTCTCGATAATGGCTGTCTTTTCTTTTATGGTAATTCTATTTTGTTTAGATACTTCGATTTTAATACATAGTCGACTTCTTTTAAGTTACTTCTAGCAAAATCCACGACTTCTTGGGCTTTAACGGGGTTTCCTTCTTCGTCAACCACTTTAGTGGACCCTTTTATCGGTCGTGTTTTGAAATGCTTCGCAAATCTGTACTCCTCATCATTACTCCATAAATAAGGAACAGGAAGAAAACCTGCGGCAAATATTTTATAGAAACCCTCTGGTGTATAAGGATTATCGATATGGGTTTCAATGCCTTTGATAATCGTTCGAGCGGATTGAAGCACTTCTTCTGTTCGCGCTTTGACTTCTGGGTTTTGACTCATATCTTCAATGTCGCCATTTTTTCTCAATTTTCTGTATTCTTTTATGGCCTGCTGGGTGATTTGAACACTTTCATTGATGATGTCCGGTGTCGCCAGATGAGAGGCCTCTGAGTAGCTGACCACATGAACGATAGGCGGACTCATTTCATTATGCGGATCAATGTCATCCATCAAGGCACTTACAGCAGCCAGTTGAATTTTAGCTTCATCTAAATCTGACTTAAAGTAATCCAAGCCGGCTCTCGGCTGGAGGATCACTTCATAATTATCATCTTCTAATTCATTGACTAAAGTGAGTAATGCGCGTGATTTCGCTAAGTCCGCAATTCCCCACGTTGCTCTAGGTGTATTGAGCATATTTTGTAGGATATGCGTTTTGATTCCCAACTTTTTGGCTAATTTAGCTGCCAAATAAGCTGAGACAACATAAGTCACATCGTCTCCCCCTCTAAAGGCAAAATGGTGAGCGACGTTCGCTTCAAAGGGTTTGCCTGTAGTTGCAATGTACTTTATGGTTTCAAAATGCTGCTTTAAACTCTCGTATAAAGAGTAAGGCCCGCGTTCGTCTAATTTATTGAACCACCATAAAGACAGAGCATGCCAGCTGATATTAATTGTGTCTTCATGAATAGCCGCTAATTCAGGAATGTTCTTAGTCCCGGCGTAAGTTCTCAGCAATAATGGCCTGGATACGTCGTAAATCATGCGGTATTCCTCAGGTGAATTAATGGGAACTCCTCCGCCATTAACACGGTCTTCCCAGTTTTCACCAAAACTCGATTGAGTCAACTGGCTGGTACCAATGGAGATAATATCTAAACAGCCCGTTTCTGCTAAATACTTTGTCCAGTTCGCAAAGGCTTTAACGGACTCTTCCCTACTCTCGTTTGATAAGAATGGACCGACATGCGCACGCATAAGAGGTGAAAACTCTTGGCCTTCAGGGGTATTTTGGAGTCGTTTAACGACCGTGTCTTCTCTTGTTCCGTATTCGGGATAATCCGATCGGTCCAAGGGTTTGAACTGGTCATAGTTGCTTTTATTAATGACGTCTTCTCCAAAAGCCATACGGAAGTCATCGTAGGCGCTCCCTTCTACTAAATAATGCGGGATGCGCTCTTTAGGAACTTCTAATTTCGATAAAGTCTCTGAAATGGATTCGCCGCCTTTGAAGGTTTTAACGAGACCGCGGTGTTCTTTCTCAATTAAATCGCAGGCTTTTGGAAGGCCACCATATAAAATGGTTCCAATCGGCCCACCCTGATAAGCCAATAATTGATTGTCTCTCAATGTTTTTATTAAATGGCCCACAATCGAGACCGCAATATCTTCGTCCAAGCGGTATGAAATGCCTATATGAGTAATGCGATGGGCATTTATCCATTTAACTAGTTCTTTTTGGTTACTTTCAAAACGAATGTCATTGACAGTATTTTCTATGTGTTCGTCTCCTACTATGACCTCATAGCCACAATCCTTTAATAACTCAGCAATCGAGTTCACGCCTAAAGTGTGGACATCTGAATAAGGTTTAATAAAGGCAAATCGCTCTTTTTTAATCTGACTCACTAAACTTCACTCCTATAGGTTGATTTTTCAAACGTACCAATACTTTCTTTCAAAAAGCTGGAAAGATTTCTACCTGACTCTCTAAAATCTGTTTCTAATAAGGCGGAAGCCAGGTCAATAATAAGACGGGTGTGAGACACGTCCACACCAAAATAAATGCCCGCAGATTCAATAGGCACTAACCCATTCGGCACATCTTCTGTAATATACCGGTGATTTAATGTACTGGGGGCTTCGATAGTCTTATAGGCTTCTGTGTGTTGAATACTCTCATAAAGGGAGTCCCCTTCTACTCTATAGACTCTCTTCAACCAGTCTTTCACACTCTCAACTTCATAGCCTAATTTCTTTGATACTTCTATACGTTCCTGATCCAGTTTTTCAAGAAACTTGGCAATAGACGGGGTTATCCCTTCTCTATAGTACTTGTAAGAGAACTGACTGTTTTCAGTCCAACCTGTATTGAGCAGTAAAGGGGCACAGTGGACAATCATACCCACACTGCCGATAGATGTTTCAATAACTGATTCGGCAGGGACAAGGTGCTCCTGGAGATGGGTCGGCAATTGCTCATATACCCGCTCGTTATTCTTACTATCCAAAGCAGAAAAGAGGACATCGTATTTAATAGTAATGATATCTACATGGGTTGGACTAAGTTTTCGACACGTATAGATAGCTGTCTGAGTTTCGATAATCATCTGTTCGTGTGTCTGGTTGTGTCGATTGTAATAAACCTGGAACTCAAGTGCGCCAAATGCTCTTCCTGGACATAACATAATGGTTGTTTCTTTTTTTATGTGTTTGGCAATTTGTTCAGCTAGAGATTTGTGTGCATAGGAAGGAGTCGTAATAATAATCAAGTCTGGATCTTCAAGGGCTGCTTCCCAATCTGTCGTTACCTTCTCGAGCTCGAATGTTCCTTCAACGGCGCCTTCTGTATGGATGATAGGAGAATCGATTAAAGGGAAAATAGTCTCTTCCAATCTATTCCAAAGAGTCACACGGTGTCCTTGTTCCACAGAATGAGCAGCCATGGCTAATCCTGTGTTTCCGGCTCCAATGATCGTAATATTCATGACTAAACCTCCTACTAAAAAAACGTATTTACAAATTTTTTACTGTTTTTACTCTGTTTATCTACTTTAAACGTTGTTATTACAACAAATAATACAAAAAGACACCTCTCCCTCCCCTTTTT
>NZ_BAAACW010000122.1:0-14194 GCF_039521845.1 Alkalibacterium iburiense | reverse complement strand
TAATTTAACATTATATTTATTTCATCATTTGAATAGATAGATGGTAATTTATTTGTTTTAGTTGCTTTAATATCTGGAAATACAGGAGTGGAATTATTCTCTATATATCCTTCGGACATACAGAAATCAAAAAACTTTTTAATTTCATCAAGCTCACGTTTTAAAGCATAATAGCTTTTTCCTCTATAATTTTGAACGAAGTTCATAATGTCTTCTGTGTGGGAATCTTTTACTGAATAGATTACTAGAAAACGCTCAATAGAAGATTTTTTCCGTTTAAGTGTCGTATCGCGATTTCCATTTTCTTCACAATAAGAAATATACTGGTTTAATAACACTTCGTCGACAGTACTTTTGTAGCTTCTTGTCACCATTTTATTCTCACCTCATAACTTTTTTCAGTATTAACTACTGATATGAAAATTATAAAGCAAAATGGTTATCATTAGTTTAACTATCCTTATTGTTAATCTTATAAAGTATTTAAATCAAACTGGTGATAATCATAAACTAGGGATAACCCGGGTAAGAACGACAACCTTCCGCTCATGTCACTGCTCCATCTACTGTACAGGATTCGGGCAGTATCGGACTTCGCTTTGTTTGGCAAGCTCGTCCGTCCTGATTCAGCCTTTGTATGAAGTTCCTGTTCGTCAGTGCAAGCATTTGCGTCCGTCTTTCTTCAGATTCCGCCTCACGGCGGACACCTTGACTTTCGCTAACAGTTCCTACTGCCAAGTCTGTAGTGGACTTTCACCACCAAGTTGTCGCCCATGCCGGGCGCACTAAAAAAAGTAGTATACGCTCCAAAGAGCGATACTACTATCCCCGTTTTTTTTATAAAATCATTCTAATTAATTCGGTACTAAACCTGTTTCTTCTAAGAATTCTAGTTCTACAGACTGTGTTAAAACATCTGTATAGCTAAATGAAACTCTTTCGACTGCATGTTGTTCCTTATCAAGCTCTACGACAAAGACTGCTGGATAGGTTTCAGTTAAAATCCCTGTGCGTTCTGTCGTCTTCTTTCTTCCTGCTTGAACAATCAGTTTCAGTTCTCTACCGATTTGAGAGTCCAAGTTTTCCTTGATACTAGCTAAAGTAATTGGCATTATCGACTCACCTCACAAAGTTGTAAATTTATTATAACATAAAAATACGAAAATTGAAAGCCTATTACTAATATAAAGTTCCTTATTACAGCAACATGAGAAAACAGTGAGGGGTGATATGCCTTGTTATAAAAGGTTTTTCCATGATTTACCTATTTCAAACATAATCTTATCTTCATTTTTACAAAAGGAAACGTTCGGAAAACTCCTAACACACAAAAAAGCAACCTGTTTTTCTTTTCAGAATAGGTTGCTCCTTATATATAGTTTTTTATTCCGCTGATTCAGCATCAAAATATTCAAAGGCATAGTAGGCTTGATTGACATCTTCGAGACCAATCATAAATTGCTCTTTATCTTCAGGGATTTCCAAATAAAGCGGCATTATGGTTTGATCTGCTAGTATGCCGAACTCCTCTTCAGATAAATAGAAGCGTTCATCTTGCAGGATGACGTTCCCGTTTGCATCTGTAAACTCAATACCTAGCTCAATGTTTTTAACATTTTCTCCCGTGCGATTGACAATAAGAAAAATAGCATCCCCATTTTCTTCAGTCATGCTGTATTCATAAATACCTGTCCAATGAATGACTATATCTCCTTCTGTCCCCACTTCTGCTGTATTATTGATTAACTCTTGCAGCTGCATCAGAATAAGGTCATTTTCCCCTAACATGAAAGATGTTTCTTCAAATAATAGCTCTCCATCAGATGTTCCAAAGGTAATGGACATTTCAATATTCGTATAGGCTTCTTCTGTTCGGTTCGAAATCAAAAAGATAGGTAGTAATAACTCTTGTTCAGCATCATCTAAATACAAGCCTGTGAATTGAATGGTAATATCATCAGGTAGGCCGACATCATCAATATCTGACGTTTCTACTAACTCATGTAAAATACTCAGGACTTCATCATTTTCAATGGTTAGCCCGGCCTCTGTGTCCTGATTTTCTTCTGTATCAGGCGTATT
Source organism: Alkalibacterium iburiense (assembly GCF_039521845.1). Taxonomy (NCBI): domain Bacteria; kingdom Bacillati; phylum Bacillota; class Bacilli; order Lactobacillales; family Carnobacteriaceae; genus Alkalibacterium; species Alkalibacterium iburiense. The sequence continues at coordinate 12,112 of NZ_BAAACW010000122.1, read as the reverse complement.
ATTCGCGGCATCATCTGTTTCTTCATCTGCTGTTCCGTTACAGCCCATTAAAATTAGTGCCGCCCCTAACCCAGCAACCCACTTTTTCATAAGCTCCTCCACCTTTTTTTGGTTTTATTATACGTATACTATACAGGAATCGCTTATCAAAACAGAACAAAACGATTTGATTATCCAGGCAGATGAAGAGGTTATTGTTTAGTGGTTACTGCTTCCATTTAAGCACTCTTTCTTTAAAGTGTGGCCTTTTCATAAGTTGATAGACTAATATTACACCTACAACAGCTCCTATGATGGCACTGATTGAAAAGACAGGTACAAAGCCGAACAAAGCAGCTTCTTGACTCATAACTACCCGTGCGATAGGGTAACTAGCCAATGCACCTAGGATTCCGGTCCCTATGATTTCTCCAATGGCTAACCAGTAGAAACGTTTGGTTTTCTGGAAAAGGTAGCCCGATAAAAAGGCTCCTATCATACTTCCAGGAAAGGCCAGCAGTGATCCGGTCCCTGTAATGTTTCTCAGTACGGAGATACCAAAGGCTTGCGCTAAGCTATACCAGGGGCCTAATACAAAGCTGACAAGGACATTCATAAAATGCTGAAAAGGGGCCGCTCGCACAAAGCCTAACGGGATAATAATGAGACTCCCTCCTATATATCCAATGGCTATAAATAATGCAGTTAATACTAATGGTCTTGTTTTCATTTTCTCTATTCCTACTTCCTTACTATTATTTTACTTACTGGCCTTACTAACGGTCGTCCGGTTCCATAAAATAGCTTTATATGACTGAATGCGGTTAATTATCAAGCGTTAGGTCTCATATCCTGGCTATATAAGCCCTTCCTCTCATCTTTCACCTCTGTCCGGTCTCATAGAAGCTCTTAAAACCGACACAACAAAAAAACACTTTGCACCAGATGACAGTCATCGGACAAAGTGTATAAATGCAGCATAAATAAAAGATAAGGGCTAGGTTAAATAGACCTGCCAATAGACAGACCCCTCCCTTTTTTCACTCACTGATTCACCCACTCCCTCCGCTGGTATCATCCAGTTCAGGTTGCGACAGATTACTAAATAATCTGTTTAAGGATAAGGCTTATTCGCCACTTTCAGGACTACTCATGACACACCGGTCACCAAGAACTCTCCTAGGGTTTTTCTTATTCAATTATTTCCTATTACAGGTTACCTTTTTTGTTCAAGCATTTCAAGCTCTAATTCAGAAAAAGCATTAGCCAGTTCGCCAAATTCTTTTATGGAAAGAGTTTCCCCTCTTCTAATTGGGTCAATACCTGCCTGGTTCAAGCCTTTTTCCAATTTAGCCTTTACCTCTTCTTCTTTACCAAAAGCCTTCAATAAATTATTCCATAGAGTTTTGCGGCGCTGGACAAAAGCGGCCCGTGCTAATGTAAAGAATAATCTTTCGTCTTTTACTTCGACGTCTTTCTTTTCCTTCCTTGTTAAACGAATAATGGTCGATTCCACATTGGGTTGAGGCACAAAAACGGTTTTAGGCACGATGAAGGCTACGTGGGCATCCATGTAATACTGTACGGCAATGGACAAGGACCCATACGCTTTCGTACCAGGACTGGCTGACAGTCGGCTGGCTACTTCTTTTTGCATCATCAAGACCATTCTATCCACTGACAAATGAGACTCTAAAAAGCGCATGATAATGGGTGTGGTAATATAATACGGTAAATTCGCTACGACCACTATTTCTTTAGCGTCTTTCAAATGCTCCTCATAGAAAGCCTCTAAGTCTACGTCTAAAACGTCTTGATGTAAAATGGTCACATTGCCATACGGAGATAAGGTGTCATCCAGGACAGAAAGCAGACGATCATCAATTTCGAAGGCAAAAACATGCTTAGCTTTTTTGGCTAATTGTTCGGTCAAAGCGCCAATTCCAGGACCTACTTCAATAACGGTGGTTTCATCCGAAATATCTCCAGCACTTACAATGTTTTCTAAAATATTTGTATCAATAATAAAGTTTTGTCCCAGACTTTTTTTAGCTGAGAGATTGTACTTTTCTAAAATCTCTTTTGTTCGTTTCGGTGTTGCTATATCTCTATGCTCTGTCATCCGTTTTGTCCTTTCGTATCTGTTCGAGTGCATCTGTAACCTCTTTTTCTGAAATACCAAACATGTTCAGTCGTTTTTCCAATTGTTTGCCATTGGTATAGCCAATGCGCAACTGTTCGCCCAAAGCCCCCCTTAAGGCTTTAGCTTGAGGCGTGCCTATTAAGCCTTCTTTTAAAAGGAACTGTTTCGATACAACGGGTGTATAGTCTATTTTTTCTTCAACTACACTATCGAGTGCTTCTTGAATGGCTTCAACAGAGGCGTGTTCAATACCGATACTTTCTTTTTTTTGACCTCGGTAACGGGCATCGTCTCGTTTCAAAAAGGCATGTTTAATACCTGGGACTTCAGTCGATATGATTTTCCGTATCTTTTCTCCGGGTCCATCTGGGTCGGTGAAGACAATCACTCCGCGAGTCTCTTGGGCTAATCTTATCTGTTCGAGTATATCTTGATTGATAGCCGATCCTCTTGTTTCGATGGTATCCGCCTCAACGGCTAGGGAAACACGTTTGGTATCGTCTTTTCCTTCTACAACAATAATTTCTTTAATTTTTTTCACGTGACTACTCCTGTTAATCCGTCAATTTAAATAACTGAAGGGCATTTTGAGTGGTTTGTCTGGCGACCTCTTCATAAGGCAACTCACGCTGCTTGGCGATTTCTTCAGCTACATACCGCACATAAGCGGGCTCGTTTCTCTTCCCTCGATTGGGCATCGGAGCTAAATAAGGCGCATCCGTTTCAATCAAGACTTTGTCGAAAGGAACCTGTTTAGCCACTTCTCTTACTTCCGGGGCGTTTTTAAACGTCAAGACTCCGCTTAAGGAAATGTGCATACCAATATCCAAAAACTTTTCCATCCAGTAGGTGTCCAGATTAAAGCTGTGCATAATCCCGCCTGTGTCTCCGGCATGTTCTTCTTTTAATACTTTATAGGTATCTTCTGTTGCTTCCCGGTTATGAATACTAATAGGCAAATTGAGTTCTTTGGCCACTCTTATTTGGCGACGAAACACATCTTGCTGAACCGTTTTAGGGGCGGTATCCCAATAATAATCCAGACCCATTTCCCCCATCGCTACTACTTTATCTTCCTGCAATTGTGCGATTAATTTTTCTTCAATGGCATCTGAATAGGTTCCGGCTTCAGTTGGATGCCAGCCGATAATCGCATAGACTTCTTCGTACTGTCGGCTCAATTTGAAAGTTTTTTGTATCGTTTCTGTGTCAAAGCCAACAACAGCTAGGCGTGTGACATCATGTTCTTTGGCACGTTTGATGACGGCTTCTTCTTCGCCTTTGAATTGCGAAACATTAATATGCGTATGTGTATCAAAAAGCATCAGTGAAAACTCCTTTACTCTCCTCTTTCATCCTTATAAGGATACACTACAAAAGCAAAAATTCCAATAAAGATGAAAAAGACTCGGCTTTTTTCTTTATTGGAATATGCTTATATACATATAATCTTAGGCTATAATGGAACCATTTGGCATATGACTCGGTGCTTCTACTACAGCTAATTGCCCTTTTTCATTTTCAGCTGACAAAATCATGCCTTGGCTAATTTCTCCACGCATTTTTCGTGGTTTCAAGTTAGCGACAATCACGACTTTCTTTCCAAGCAATTCTTCTGGGTTCGGGTAAAACTCGGCAATACCAGATAAAATTTGTCGGTGACCGCCTTCGTCATTAGCGTTTAATCGGAATTTCAATAATTTATCCGCATTTTCGACTTTTTCAACTGCGATGACTTCCGCCACTTTTAATTCTACTTTATCAAAATCATCATACTTGATTTCTTTGTCTTTGACTGAAGTTAAGACAGTTTCTTCTGGGTTAAAGTCTTCTTCCTCTTCTTCTACGTCCTCTGTCACAGCCATCCAGCTCTGAATCTCTTCGGTTTCTTTTTCTACATCCAGACGAGGGAAGATAGGCGTGCCTTTAGAGACAACTTGTCTATTTTCCGGGAAGTTTAAAAAGTCGACGTGATCGAAGCTTAATTCATCTTCCTTTAAGCCGATTTGTTCAGCAATAGCTTGAGAAGTATGCAGTAAAACAGGCTGCAGCAGGACGGCTGTCACGCGTAAGCTTTCTGCTAAATGATACATCACGCTTTGAAGCTCTTCTTTTCTGTCTTCATCTTTAGCTAAAACCCATGGCTGAGTTTCGTCAATATATTTGTTCGTGCGAGAAATCAGCTTCCACACCGCTTGTAAAGCAGAGCTGAACTGCATGTTGTTCATTTGTAATTCGTAATCATTGATCACTTCTAAAGCGGTTAGTTGCAAGTCTGCATCAAAGTCTGTTTTCGTCCCTTCATAAGCAGGAACATGTCCATCAAAGTACTTGTTCATCATCGCAATGGTCCGGTTCAGCAAGTTTCCTAAATCATTGGCTAAATCATAGTTAATACGGGAAACGAAATCCTTAGGTGTAAAGACGCCGTCACTTCCGAAAGTCACTTCGCGCATTAAATAGTAACGAACCGCGTCTAAACCGTAACGTTCAACTAATTTCTCAGGGTAGATAACGTTCCCTTTAGATTTAGACATCTTCCCGTCTTTCATGAGTAACCAGCCGTGTCCGAAGATTTGCTTTGGAAGTGGCAAATCTAAAGCCATTAATAAAATAGGCCAGTAAATGGTATGGAAACGGACAATTTCTTTTCCTACCATTTGTACATCTGCAGGCCAGTATTTTTTGAACATCTCTGGCTGATTATCAAAGCCGCCTAAATCAGGGTCATACCCTAAAGCCGTGATATAGTTAGTCAGCGCATCAATCCACACATAAACAACGTGCTTAGGATCAGACGGCACGGGTACTCCCCAGTCAAAGGTTGTACGAGTCACCGCTAAATCTTCCAGTCCTGGTTTAATAAAGTTATTAACCATCTCATTTTTACGCGATACAGGTTGAATAAATTCCGGGTGTTCTTCATAGTACTGGAGTAACCGATCGGCATATTTGCTCATTTTGAAGAAGTAAGATTCTTCTTTTACCCATTCGACCTCATGTCCACTGGGCGCTACTCCGCCAATGACCGTTCCTTCTTCGTCTCTGTAGACTTCAGCAAGCTGTGTTTCCGTAAAGTACTCTTCATCTGAAATAGAATACCAGCCAGCATAGTCACTTAAATAAATATCTCCTTGGGCGAGAAGTTTTTCAAATATTTTACCAACAACTTCTTTATGCTTCGGGTCTGTTGTCCGAATAAACATATCATTCGAAATGTCTAACGTTTCCCAGAGTTCTTTAATGCTATCAACCATGCCATCCACGTACTCTTGAGGGGTTTGGTTGGTTTCTTTGGCTTTTGTTTCAATTTTTTGACCGTGTTCGTCAGTCCCTGTTAAATAAAAGGTATCAAATCCTTTTAAGCGTTTATAGCGGGCCAATACATCACTTGCGATAGTGGTATAAGCATTCCCTATATGCAGTTTTCCACTAGGGTAATAAATAGGGGTTGTGATATAAAATGAATTTCTTTCAGACAACTGAATGTCCTCCTTTTAACTCGTTATATGAATTTATTCTAATTCGAAAAAACTTACTTCCTTAGTATAGCATAGCTCATTTAAGCGACAAAATTTAAATTAAACCGAACCGTTTAAGGGCTTTTTGAATGCCGTCTTCATCTACACTGGTGGTAACATAATCGGCCCTGTTTTTCACTTCTTCCCAGCCATTTCCCATAGCGACACCTGTCTGAACAAAATCAAGCATCTCAAAGTCATTCGGGCTGTCACCAAAGGCATAGGTATGCTCTTTCTTTCCTCCGACTTCTTCCAGAAACCGTTGAATGCCCGTGGCTTTTGACACACCGGAGCTAATAATATCAACAGTCAGTTTATTGGATCGAGCAAAGTGTAATTCCGGGAATTCTATTCTGTAGTGCTTTTCTTCTTCCATCGATGTTTCTAAAATAATCTGGTATATAGGCTTGCCATCGAATTCAGTCTTTCTCGGCGGTTTTTTTATCGCCCGTTTGAGTAAAGACAGCTGTACCCGACCGGGAATGACTTTTGTTAAAGCCTTGAGAACGGTCCATACGGAACTTCTCTTCGCTAAAGACACAAGAGCATTACTGTAAATATCTTTGCTGCCGCACAAAATAATGCCATCTTTCCGTTTGACGGCCTGGTCCATCAAGCGCTCCACTGTTTCTGTTTGTATAGGATTATGATACAATACTTCCCCTTCGTGGATAATTAATTGGCCATTCATAGATATATAACTGTCAATCTCCAATTCTTTTTGTATCTCATAAATGAGTATCGGTGCCCGTCCTGTCGCAATAACCGGAATGACTCCATTGGCTTTCAATTGCTTCACGGCTTGCTTCGTTGACTCGGGAATAACGTTTCTGTGGTTGACCAGGGTTCCATCAATATCGAAAAACACAATTTTTGTCATATAAGGCGCTCACTTTCTTTAATAAACTTCTACATATTGTATCATGTATTTCTTTATAGTACTTTAAAAAAGTACAGAAAAAGGCTTAATTCAAGTTATTCTGTCTTTACTTGAATTAAAGCCTTCTGTTTATTTTCTAATCGACTTCATTAGGGTTAGCCCAGACGATTTCACTGACGGCATCCATCAGGTCTAGGTCTAAATCCAATGCTAACAAAGCACTTATGACACGTGCACTTGTTTTTCCTTTTACAACTGTTGTATAAATTTTTTCTTTTAGGCTATCCGCTAATTCCGCCCGATCAAGGAATCGGAACAGTTCACCATGCATGTCATTCCGTTTCATAGATACATTCTTGAAGTAAATGGTATAGGAAGTATCTATAGGTTGTTTAGGCAAAGTGATGGTTGTTATTCTTCCTTTTCGCTCAATGTCAGCTTCTACACGTTCATCATTCACATATACTTCAGGTCTTTCTTTCCAGTCAAAACTGACTAAAGAGAGAGTGAATTGACGTGTTTCAGGAAGAATATCCAAATTCCCTTCTGGTTTATTTATTTGGAAAACAGCCCATTCGCTATCTTCTTCAGTCCATTTTAAGTTCATTTTGGTTGTAGCCTCTTCGACTCCCACTCCCAGACCGTCATCTTCATAAAGTGAGAAACTGCCGTTATCTCCCGAGAACACTCTGATGTCCATCAGTTCTGGATTATTCACTTCATTTTGAGCAATACTGTCCATTGGAATAATCGCGCCAGCTTTTGCAAAGACAGGCATCGTGGATAAAGGTCTGTAGACATCAATCATACGATTGCCTTCATACACTCTTCCGTTAAAGAAGTCATGCCACATGCCTTCAGGCAGCCACACTTTTACTTTACTTAGTCGCAGAGACTCAATGCGTTTCGTGGTAATAGGTGCCACAATTAATTGCGTTCCGAAGTAATACTGATTCGGCACATCATATGCATCATCGGTCCATGGATAATGGTAGTACATCGGACGAATCATCGGCAGATCATCTGTATGGTTTAACACATTCATAGTGTATAAATAAGGAACCAGTTTATGTCTTAAACGCATAAATTCAGACACGACACTCTCCGCTTTCGATCCGTAACGCCATGGTTCTTTCCCGCTAAACTCACCGTTTTGACTATGCAGACGATTAATAGGCGAGAAAACACCATATTGAACCCAACGAATAAAGAGCTCACTGTCCTTTTCTCCACCCATATGTCCGCCGATATCATGACTCCACCAGCTGTATCCTACATTGGATGCAGTGGATGTAAAGTAGGGCTGGAAATTAAGTGAATCCCAAGTCGCTGCTGTATCACCAGAGAACCCAATGGGGTAACGATGCGAGCCGAGTCCCGCATAGCGTGAGAAAATAAGCGGACGGTTGTCGCCTCTCGTATGATCCATGAAATGATAATGGTTCAGCATCCATAAAGGATCGAGTCCGGCTACCTTAGTGATACTGCCTTGCTGCCAATCAATCCACCAGAAATCTACGCCGATTTCTTCATGCGGGTGATGAAGGAATCTAAAGTAAGCATCTAAGAAATCAGGGTCTGCAATATCAAAGTTTATGGGTTCATTATTTTCAAAATTGACCCCTAATTCTTTCGCCATTGGTTTATACATCTCTTCATAGGGTTGAACACCATTAGCTGGATGCAGATTCAATGTGTTTCTTAATCCGTTTTCCTTCAACCAGCTTAAAAATTCCTCTGGATCAGGGAATAAATCATTGTTCCATGTATAGCCTGTCCATCCAGATCCATATTCAGGTGGAACATCTGTGATGTGCCAGTCCATATCAATGACTGCAACAGAAAATGGGATGTCTTTTTCTTTAAATTTATTGATTAACTGCTTGTAGCCATCTTGACTATAAGGGTAATAACGGCTCCACCAGTTCCCTAAAGCATACCTTGGAAGCTTAGGCGTTTTTCCTGCAAGGTAATGATAATCTTTTAAGGTTCTTAAATAGTCTCTTCCGTAGCCGAAAAAGTACGTATCTACTATGCCGTCAGGTCTTTCTTCTACCCAACCATCATTGGTCAAAATCATGGATTTACTATCATCAATGATAGAATAACCGTTTTTATTCATTAAGCCTTCTTCTAATTCAATGGCTCCATCTTGGAAATCTAATGTACGGGCGGTTCCTTTTAAGGTTTCTGGTGTTTCTCCAAAATACCACGTACTGTGATACAAACTGTAATTTCCAAGTGCTTCAATCCGAAGGTTATACTTGGTAAACCCTCCTTCTTCTTTATGAAAAATAAGATGAGCTTTTTCGGTTAATATTTCGAGCATTTCATCCGTATCTTTCACGTCAAATTCAGGTGTTTCAAAATCACGATTTAAAACGGTTTGTGTTGCCATATCTTCGAATTCGCCGTTAGGATCATACTCTATTCTAATCAGAGCGGGTGTCAAAACGGTAAAACGGTAATTCTTCCATGTCACGACTGATTCTTCTGGTGCAACGGGATGAGCATCCATTTTAAATATATCTTTTCTGTTTTTTACCAATCGTTTTCATCCTTTCATAAAATAACCTAGTCATAGTTTAGCATACACAAAAAGAATCTCTGCATGCAACTAGTATGCAGAGATTCTTTTTTACTAGCATTCCTATTTAAGTTATTCGAAAACAGAAAAGTATTTTTCTTCAATATCTTTGTGAATGGCTTTGTTATAGAAGTCGGCTGCTTTGACTTTTAATACTAAATAGTTTAGTTGAAAAGTCAACAGCGGTTTCTGTTTTGGCGATTGACTTCATCCCCTTTTTCCCTTATACTTACGGGTATAAATAGATGAAGCAGTGAGTAGGCACAGTAGTGGGTTTGGTTCTTTTTTAGAGAGCGGATGGGTGGTGAAAATCCGTATGACCAAGCGACACGAATTACACCTAGGAGCATTCTCTTTGAGACGCAGCCCAGCGTTATGGGTATGAGTGAAACAGATGACTGAATCTGTTTTAATTTGGGTGGTACCACGGCACTGTTCGTCCCGGTGAAAAGCATTGGCTTTTTGCGGGGCTTTTTTTATTGTTCTTAATAACTATATACTAAACTATTGGAGGAAAAGAGATGAATATCATTGATGAACTGGAATGGCGCGGAGCCATTAACCAGCAGACAGACGAAGAAGGGCTACGTGAACTAACGGATGAAAAAAGCATAGCCTTATACTGTGGGATTGATCCTTCCGGTGACAGCATGCACGTCGGTCACTTGATTCCTTTTATGATTTTAAAAAGATTCCAGTTAGCCGGACATAAGCCTGTTATTTTAATTGGAGGCGGGACGGGGTCTATTGGTGATCCAAGTGGACGAAATTCTGAACGTGTCCTTCAAAGCATGAATAAAATTCAAGAGAATGCAGATAAATTAAGCGCTCAAATGCGCCATTTGTTTAAAGCAGGCTCTGATGAGTCAGGCATTAAATTAGTCAATAACTACGATTGGTTAGGTTCCTTAACCTTTTTAGACTTTTTAAGAGATTACGGAAAAGAATTCAATATCAATACCATGCTGGCAAAAGAAGTCGTTGCGACACGTTTGGACACGGGTATCTCCTTTACAGAATTCAGCTACCAGATTATTCAGTCCATTGACTTCTTGCATTTGTTTAAACATGAAGATGTGCAACTTCAAATCGGCGGATCGGATCAGTGGGGTAATATTACAGCCGGATTGGATTTGATTCGCAAAAAAGAAGGCGCTGATGCTAAAGCATTCGGGCTGACTATTCCATTGTTATTAAAGGCTGATGGAACGAAATTTGGTAAGTCTGCCGATGGAGCGATTTGGCTGGATCCGGAGCAAACGACTCCTTATGAGTTTTACCAGTTCTGGTTTAACCAGGATGACCGAGATGTGATTAAATACTTGAAGTACTTCACATTCTTATCTAAAGAAGAAATTGAGGACCTTGAAAAACAGGTAGAAACAGAACCTCACAAACGTGCGGCTCAAAAAACCTTAGCTGAAGAGATGACGCGTTTTGTACACAGCCAGGAAGCATTGGATGAAGCGATTCAAATTTCTCAAGCTTTGTTCTCAGGTGACATTCAGGATTTAACGGCTGAACAGATTGAATCGACTTTTAAAGATGTCCCGTCATCTGAAGCGCCAAAAGAAGAACGAAATATTGTGGAATTTTTGGTTGATGTGACAGGGATTGAACCGTCTCGTCGACAAGCACGTGAAGACATTAAAAACGGAGCGATTCGTATAAAAGGTGTTCAGATTAAAGACGTCGACTACACGGTTTCTGAAACCGATAGTTTTGACGGACGATTCATTATTGTCAGACGTGGAAAGAAAAAATATTTCCTAGTTCATTTAGTCTAATTTATGAGGAGCTGTCGCTTTGGCGATGGCTTCTTTTTTACCTATAAAAAAGCCGTAAAAGTCATCGATTGACTCTTACGGCTTTCCTGTGTTAATTGAATAATCCTCTAATGGCATCCCAAATCTGACGGAAGAAGTTTCCGATTTGATCAATGAGTCCACTGTCTTCTGCCTGCTGCCAGACGTCTCCGAAACGGTCGCGCAAATCATTGGAGAATTGTTCCAGTTGTTCTCTTACTTGAGCAGAATCAATGGCGCCTGTTTGTTGGTACCTCTCGAAGAAGGCCAGCAACCGGTCAATTTGATCCTGCGAAATCACGTTTTGCAAGTCGTTGTTAGCTAAAGCATCATTAATGATTTGTTCAATCTCTTCTCGAGTAGCCAGTTCATCTTGGCGGTCCCGAAAATCAGCCAACTGCTGCTTAATTTCGACTATGGCCTGGTCGAATCGTGAGGTATCAAAGTCTTCCTCATCGCTGTTTTCTTGAGCGATTTGGTTTGTGGTTTCCAATTCTTCCTGAGCCACTTCCATACGGTCTTGGTCTAAGTCTTCCCCATTCACGTCAAATGCTTTATAAATACCAGTCAAGGCGCTCTCACCTGTTACAGGGCGGATACTGGCAACCATAATCGTCACGTCTTCCACACCGGCTGTGATGGCTGCGTTTATATACTGTTCTTCAGTGATCTGAGTAATGTCGTCGGGCGTTTCTATAATAACCGTCACGCCTTCTCCTTCGTTTTCGCGCTGAACGAGAACGGAAGAGATCATACTGGCCGTGCTGCCGGATCCTGTGCCTAAGTATGTCTGCAGATCTTCGCCGGTAACGGCCACACTTGCGACGTTTTCCATGCTATCGATACCAAGCAAGTCAGCTGTTTCTTCTACTTGTGCGTCATCCAGTCCTCCACCATAAACGAAAGTCGGCAGTCCCCAGGCTTCATTGACGACACTCGTATCAATGCCTTCTGAGGCTTCAACCGTTGGTGCTGATACTAGAGATAATGTGCTTATAGCGGCTAAAAAGCCCAATCCTTTTTTCAATAAAGTTTTCATTTTAAACTCTCCTTTGGTGTTGCTTTTCATTTGGTGCAGTTATAGTATACCACCATCTTTTCCATTTGACTATTTTAGGTCGTGAGGGGTATGCGTCAAGTTTTCCTCGGTAACCTTTATTCTAAATCAACCACTGATTTAAAATGTGTTGATATCTT
>NZ_BAAACW010000121.1:0-33752 GCF_039521845.1 Alkalibacterium iburiense | reverse complement strand
TTTTTGTGTAAAAGATTGATTTACAAGCAATAAACGAAGAAATAAACTATAAAATAAACAAAATTTTTGGAAATACGTTCATACAGCAGGGGGCAAGCCAATGAAACACACGCTTAAATTTGTTCTCTTGGGAAGTCTGTTTTTTCTAGCGGGGTGTGCTTCTTTTACAGGGATACGTACCCCTAAATATGATGGAGAGCCGATTTCCATCGATGAAGAAGCCAGCCAATTATATGCAGATTCCTATCAGATTCACCCAGACTATACCGATAAATACTTTCGATACGAATTAAGTGAGACGCTTTTTGACCCTTCTGAACCTTTGTCAACTCATGGACCCGTTATCTTGGAAGAAGGCACGTATGTGGTGGGAGAAGATATAGAAGCTGGACGAGCTTTTATGGTAGGAGAGCCTAGTAACTTTAGTGCAGACGCGCGGATTTTTCACACAGGAAATCTGACGATTACGGACGAAGAAGGCCTTATTGCTTTTGAAAGTCATTTTCAGGATTACACAGGTATTATGCAGGCAGTTGTTGATTTAAGAGAAGGTCAGACTATCGAATTGACAGGGAATGACCCAATCATAACCGTCACATATGAAGAACCTGACCTGGGCAGTTCTTACCTCGAAGCCGAAGAGGCCATTGAATTAATCACTGGCCATTATGAAGTGGGGGAACATTTAGAAGCAGGGACTTATACGATTGAGAGCTTTGCTGTCCCTCGAACGGCAGCTGTCTATCGTTTTTCTCAAACTGGAGAAGTGTTCACTTATGAACTGAATGCTCGTTTCAGTCATGAACCCCAGATTACACAAGAAGAAAATGAGAATTACTTCAAGTGGGGATTGATTTCTGAAGAAGAGTATGAAGAAAACAATGACAATCTATTGAATCAAGTCCAAGACAAAGCCAGCATCGAATTGGTGGATGGAGACAAATTGTATCTTCCGATGATTCACAGTCTGGTGTTATCAAAAGAAAACTAAAGGGGAGGGCTTATGTGTACGAAGCCTGGGTAAGAGCCGAAGCGTTTTATACGCTGACTATGCCGATACTAGTTGTCGTATTGCTTATTTTTTTAATTGCTTATATATTGATTTACTCTTATACAGAACCAAAAAAGAAAGCCCGAAAGCTGGCGAATAAAAGCATGCTGGTACTCCTTCTTGTAGGAGCCGGATACTTTGCTTGGGGACATGCCAGGTATAATGACTGGATTGCCCAAAATGATAACATTAACCCAGGTATCAGAGCGTACAGCTTTATAATGGGTATGCAAACGAATGAAGATCCGGCGATGGTACGTTTATATCGACGGACGGGTTCGTTACCAGAAAACCTGGATGCCTTAGAAATGTATGAAAGGGAAGAACGCTCTTTTCCCTTTGGCTATACTTACATGGGATATGAAGGAGGGCTCCATTACTTTGCTTATGGGGATGAGGATCAGTATGCCTTTACGTATCAAGGGGATATCCAGTGGACAGAAGAGGAACGAGCCATTCAAGGCTGGGACTACCGATTAGTAGACGACCGATTTGAACAATTAGGGTTTATGAATGACTTTGATATTATATTTAAAGCGATCTTGCTGCCGGAATCTGAAAGAAGAGAGCTGGATACTCTCGACACGGCTTATGTTGTGACAATAGAAGAGATGTACGAAGGATGGCTGTTTGGAAGACAGTTTTACTAAAAAGGATTGTGTTTTGACTAAGAGGCTTGTAGAATAAGAGAAACAAGAATATGCGAAGGAGTTTATCTATGAACTTAGAAGTATTTACAGAGTTCCGTTTGGTCTTCATGATTATTTTAGTTATCTTAGGTCTGTTTTTTATCTTCTCACTTGTTCCTAAAGGAAGAAATGCCATGGTGACTTTCTTTTCAGTTTTAACTGTCTCCATCACTCATGTCATTATTGCGACTAGTTTACTCGTTGTGGAGAATTTCTTTCTCGACAGCTTTAATTTGGATGGAGATTCATTAACATTTTACTTGTACTTAGGGATTGTTGTACTCGCTGTTTTAAATCCTATTATTTATAAGATAAGAAATAAAGGAAGAAAAACAGGCGGCTATACATTTAGGTAAAGAAAAAACACATCAAGTGACCTTTTCAAAAAGGCTCTTGATGTGTTTTTTGCTTCTTATTCTTTTGGTTTTCCACCGAAGAAATAAAAACCTCCGCCTACTGCAGCAAGTATGACAACCGCTCCGCTTAAAGCGACAGGTAGATTCAAGGCGTTTTCCTCTACCTCTGACCTTTCTTCAGATACTTCCTCTGCTTCAGTTTCAGATTCTGAGGCACTTTCGCTATCTTCCTCTTCATTATTCTCTTCTTCACTAGAAGAAGAGCGTGTATTATTTATGGCAGCACTTAGGTCATCTGGGTTAAATACAGCGAGTGTAGCGGTTGAGTGAGAACTACCCATGACGCCTCCATTCGTGTACCGGTCTCCTAAAACAACCCATTCTTCCGTTTCCGTATCCCATTCATACAAGTAGTCTTGATTCACTTCCGCTTCATTTGTAAAGAAGCGATACGTCATGGAAGCCGGGAACACGGTCTCTCTGGCTCCATTTTGCTCAATGGAGAAGGACAGGGGGTCACTTTTCGCAACAGATAAATAGGGAAGGCTATCGCCTGCGTGTTCAAAAATAAGCAAGGCATCGTCACTATCTAAATTATCAGCTGGAATCACCCATTCCATATCCATTCGGGCAATCAGGATCGTCACATTTCTTTCTTTTATCTCTTGTATATCTGCTGAAGATAAATGCAGACGATCAACGTGACTAAGGGTGGAATCAAAGGATACAGCTAATACCCCACTGTCTCCTACAGACTCTATGTCTTCTGGAGAGACAGTGGCTACTCCATTAGCGACTGCAGGACGAATCCAGACCGTACTTCTAGGAGTGGCATCATCGGTTTCCGACTCTGACTCATCATCCTCTAACTCTTCCTCACTGGCCTCTTCTTCACTTGACGGGTCATCCACGTCTGAGTTTTCTCCATCCTCTTCTCCATCTGTCTCATTTTCATTATCTTCTTCAACGACTTCACTGACAGATTCATCATTTTCGCTTAGGTCTTCTTCCCCTTCTTCAGGAACCTCATCCGTACTGTCATCCGGTAGGGCAGGGTCTTCGCTTTCGTCTGTTTCATTGTCAGCTCCCGACTCATCATCTGGTTCTGAGCTTTCGCTACCATCTTCATCGCCTTCGTTATCCTCTTCAGGACTCGTTTCGGGCTCTTCTTCTGGTTCATCCTCTTCTACTGGTAAGTCAACCGGACTGTATTGAACGAGGCCATGTCCAAAGAAGGAATCGAATCCTTCCTCACCTAAATCCATCGCTTTTTCCTGCATACGGGCTCGAATTTGAGAGGCGGATTCATCTGGATATTTTTGCATCAATAAGGCCGCAATCCCCACGACATGGGGAGTAGCTTGAGAAGTTCCTGACATGGTGATATAGTCTGCGTTGTCTGCAGGCGTTCCCAGTCCAATAATGCTTTGTCCAGGAGCTGCCAGCTCATTTAATTCTGAAATCATGGAATCAAACACGTGCGCGTAATTATGATCCACATTAGAAACTGCAATCACTTCAGGATAAGCTGCCGGGTAATCAATGTCAGGATTGTCATCAGTCATATTCCCACTGGCTGCGACGACTAATATATCATTTTGAACGGCTATATCTATCCATTCTTTCATCTCCTGATTGTGTGCAGGGTAGCCTGAGCTGATGTTTATGATGTCTACGCCCTGTAAGATAGCCCACTCTAAACCCGCCATTAAATTGGCGATAGTAGTGCGGTTTCCTCTGTCTCGATGGTAAATTTTAATACCGTATAGGTTAACATTTGGGGCTATACCCTGTCCTCTGGTGCCAGGATGGGCAGCGATGATACCCGCCACATGGGTCCCGTGTCCTTCATGATCATTTGTCCATTCGTCAGGACCTAATTCATGTTCTTCATCAAAGACACTAAACCCGCCTGCGTATGTAATATCAGGGTGATTATAAAAACCAGTATCTAAAACTGCTACTTCTATCTGGTCTCCAAAATAGCCTTCATCCCACGCATCGAATGTGCCAATCATGTCCTGATTCCAGTCATCTGCAGCGACTTCTCGAGTCGTTTCAGAGGTTTCAATTTCTTGATCGTAAGTCACTCGTTTGACATTGGGTTGTTGACTAATCTCTTTAATCGCAGAGGCCGGTACAGACATGGTCTGAATCGGTAATAGTTCTAGCGTTCTGACATTTTTATAACCCGGATCCAACTCCTCTTCTGATGGAACCGAGTCATAGTAACGGACAATAATATCGACATATTCATCTGTATGGTGCGTATCATGTGCTGAAACAGTTAAAATAGGGGATAGGGAACCGATAATTAGAATAATGGCGCATAAGGCAGCCCAAATCGTACCTTTATTTTTCTGCACTTAAACAAACTCCTTTTTCATACACGCTTGTCTTTTATCAGACAAGATGTGTTTTTTCTTCATTTTGAACGTATATATTGCATCAATGAATGTATCTTATCATAATCGGCGGCTCAAAGAGGATTAATACACTCAATAAAAGGAACGAAAATGAAGTAATTGTCACATTTTGTTAAAAAAATATAGATTATTGTTAAAAGATGGTAGAATGAAGGGGAGAAAATCGTAAAAGGGGGCCAAGTCATGCCGGACGAAGGAGATTTATTAGCTTATTTGTCTTCTCAAGTGGGCGTAAACAAATTATTTCATCTATTTAGAAAAGAAATTATTCATCAAAGAGGCATTCAAGGCTTTATCCGTCTTCACTCTTTTTCAGATGAAGAGCTGGAGTTTTTAGCCGACTTTTTTAATGTGTCTATTCATTCCCTTAGAAAAAAAGGACGGGTGGATTTAGAAGCCTTTGATAGAAAGCTGAATAGCGCTGGGTATAAGGGATTGTCGCTGATTGAATTGCTTGAACTGTACTTTGATGAACCTTTACTCAAGTTGACCACTTTAGAAGCAAGAAAAGACTTCTTAAAACAATTGGAAAAAGATTTTTCTCTACTCAAAGACTGGCTCAATGAATTGAAAAGGGGAACGGAAGACACCAGATGGATTCATCAGATAATGGAAGAGTCCCCGGAAACGTTTGAAACGTATGTCCTGTATTTATCTGAAGGCATCCGTTTATTACCGACACGACCCATTCGTCTGTCTGTATTCAGTCAGATTATTACCTTGAATGCCGATTCTTTTCAGCCTTCAAAGGAACTAGGAAAGCTTTGGCTGCATGTGTTAGCGGAAACCAAACGGCTTCATGCTATCGAACCCATCCGCTTGCCCAACACACGAAAAGAAGCCGATGATTTACTGCAGGAGTTTAATCTATACCGAGAAGATATAACAGATGCTGTGACAGTGGTGAACTTATTTGCTGAAACGCTCGTCCATTACCATCCGATGTGGGAATCGGCGGTCCATTCTCAAAGTGTAATGACTGTTCCTTTGCGGGAAGTCATCAAGTTATCGGCCATTTACCCGGCGAGCACCCAATCAGTTGTCTGGGTAGTCGATAATCCGGAACTGTTTACACGTCTTTTAGATGAAATTCCTACGATTCCTATGATTTGCCTTCAGGAAAAGTGGTCCTGTGCCGCTTGGGAAGTGTTTGATAAGCTAGTCGATCAGGGAACAGAATTGCGTTTTGTAGGCGATTTAAAGCCCAGCAGTATTGTTCGGGCGGAAAGCCTCTTATTGCATTATCCCGATAAAGCACGTACATGGCGAATGGATGTCTCATCTTATTTAGCAGCCAGAGACCCTCATGTCACATTGACAGAGGAAGAGTTATCTTTATTAAATACGCATCATATGGATGAACTGGCTTGTGTGAAAGACGAGATGAAAGACCGGCGCAATCCGGCTTATTTAATGACTATTATTGATGAGTTGGTCAGTGAACTTAATTATTATTATAATAAATAAAATATGATTGAAAGGAAGAATGAAGTGGAGAAAAGAAAAGTCACAACAGAAGACAGATTATTACACGGGGGAGACTATAATCCCGACCAATGGCTGTCTTATCCAGACGTTCTGAAACAAGATGTGGAATTTATGAAATTAGCCCATGCCAATACCTTTTCAATTGGTATGTTTGCCTGGGCTGCTCTTGAACCAGAAGAAGGCGTATATGATTTTGAATGGCTGGATGAGGTCATCGAACGCATCCACTCCATTGGCGGGCGCCTGATTTTGGCTACACCAAGTGGGGCAAGACCAGCATGGATGTCTCAAAAGTATCCAGAAGTCTTACGAGTGGATTCGTATAGAAGAAAACAACTTCACGGAGCACGCCACAATCACTGTTACTCGTCTTCTTATTACCGTAAAAAAACGCAGGAAATGAATACCAAACTTGCTGAGCGTTACGGTGATCACCCGGCCTTACTGATGTGGCATCCGTCAAACGAATACGGAGGGGAGTGTCACTGTGAGTTATGTCAGGCGAATTTCCGAACCTGGCTTAAAGAGAAATATAACCATAGCTTGGATGAATTAAATCATTCCTGGTGGGGGCCTTTCTGGAGCCACACGATTACAGACTGGGAACAAATTGAATCCCCTTCCCCTATTGGAGAGAATGCCGTTCACGGGATGAACTTGGATTGGAGACGCTTTGTTTCTCATATGACGATTGATTTTTATAAAAATGAAATCGAACCCTTGAGAAAAATCACTCCGGATATTCCGATTTCCGCAAACTTTATGTCCGATAACCCGGAATTCGTTCCGTTTACAGGTCTGGATTACAGTCAGTTTGCAAAAGAAGTCGATGTTATCAGCTGGGACGCTTATCCTGCCTGGCATAATGACTGGGAAGATACCCCAACCTTAGCTGCTCGGACCGCTTTTTTAAACGACCATTTTTATGCCATGAAAGACCAGCCTTTCATCCTGATGGAATCGACACCAAGTGCGGTCAATTGGCACGATGTCAATAAAGCTAAGCGACCAGGCATGCATCTTTTGTCAGCACTCCAAATGCATGCACACGGTTCAGATAGTAACCTGTACTTCCAGTGGCGAAAATCGCGCGGGTCTTCTGAAAAATTCCATGGAGCCGTCATTGATCATGACCAATCGACAGAGAATCGGGTCTTCAAAGAGGTCGCTGAATTAGGAAAAATAATGGAAAACATTTCGGATAAAGTAACGGGGTACAGACGACAAGCAGACGTTGCTATTTTATTTGATGTGGAAAGCAATTGGGCTTTAGACGACGCCCAAGGATTTGGTTTAAAAACTAAACAGTATGGCCGAACCCTTCAGAAACACTACCAGGCTTTCTGGGAAGAAGATATCGCAGTAGATGTCATTTCAAAAGAACATGATTTTTCAAAGTATACCCTTTTAGTCGTTCCGATGCTTTACTTGATGTCAGAAGAAACAGCTGAGAAACTCCAGACTTTTGTAAAGAATGGGGGAACTCTGGTCACGTCCTATATTTCCGGGATCGTGGATGAATCAGATTTGACACACTTAGGTGGCTGGCTGAAACCACTCAAAGAAACCTTTGGAATGGAGCCTCTGGAAACGGACACGTACTACCCATCCGACAGAAACACATTAGACTTTAACGGAAAAGAGTACGAAGTCAAAGATTACGCCACCATTATCGAAGTGAATGAAGCCAACGTACTCGGCACATACACGGAAGATTTTTATAAAGGCACTCCTGCTTTAACAGAAAACCCTTATGGAAAAGGAAAAGCCTACTATATTGGTGCACGTGCTGAACACGCTTTTCATGCGGACTTTTATGGCAAGCTGATACGTGATTTAAAATTAGAGCCGGCTTTATCTGTAGAGCATGAAAGAGGCGTATCTGTTCAAGGCAGAGAAGCAGAAGGCTTGAGAACGGTCTTTATCATGAACTTCACGGAAAGTGAGCAGCCGATTTCTATCCTTGAGACGGTGAAAGATGTTCAGACAGGAGAGACAATGGAAGGCAAGAGAACCTTACAGCCTTACGAAGTTCTCATTGTTGAAAAAGAAATAGGGAATTAAAAAATGACGGTTTTCCTAATAATCTTCACAGTTTATTGGTATAATGTAAGGGATTGTAAATACGGGAGATGGAAAGGAGAAATAGAGTGGTCACATTAAATGATGTTGCAAAAAAAGCGAATGTCTCTAAAATGACCGTTTCTCGTGTCATCAACCATCCAGAACAAGTCACAGATGAATTAAAGCAATTAGTTTTTGAAGCGATGCAAGAATTGAATTATCGGCCTAACGCCGCTGCGAAAGCATTGGCGAACAAACGGACGCAGATTATTAAACTACTGATTCTGGAAGAGATGGACACTACAGAACCATATTATATGTTTTTATTAGCGGGTATTGCGAATGAATTAGACAAACACGCCTACAGCCTGCAGTTGCTGACACACAGAAACATTCAAATCGGAGACTCGGACGGCTATATTGTCTGCGGGATGCGTCAAAAAGACATCCCATTGATTCAGGGCCTGAAAAAACCAACGATTATTTACGGTGAGAATGAAACCGGTATGGATTATGTCGACAGCAATAATGAAGAAAGCATGAAAAAAGCCACTGAATACGGCATTAAAATGAATTATGAATCGATTGTGTATATCGGTATTGATGTCGATGAATGTTTTGCTCATTCAAGAGAACGCGGGTACGTGAAGACGATGGAGAAATATGGAAGAGAAGCGACTATTTATCGCCTGACCAATCGCTCACGCTATTCAGCAGCCTTCATAAAAGAGAATTGGCATACCTTTAGTCCAAACACCTTGTTTATCTGTGCGTCGGATCGGTTAGGCTTGGGTATCATTCGAGAGATTAAAGAACAAGGGGGAGACATTCCAAATGACTACGGTGTCATCGGTCATGATGGAGTCTTCTTAGACCAAATCGCCTACCCTCATTTAACAACTTTAAAGCAAGCGACAACAGAAATGGGAGCCGCCTGTGCGCGTATGGTATTAAATAAAGTCAAAGAGAATGGCAAAGAACAGGGAAATCAACTATTTGATACAGAGTTAAAAATTGGTGGAACCACCCGAAATAAATAAATCGTTTGTAGGCTCGCTTGTCTTTTTTTAGATAAGCGGGCTTTTATGATTAAAAAAGGGCTATGCCATCAAGGTCTGTTCGCATGCTAGCTGATGGAAAACAGCGCAGGAGCAATAAGTTGTTACCGCTAACACATTTTTGTTACCGTTAACACATCCGATGCGTCTTGTTTATTTTTCCTTGAGTGCTAGAATTTGAATGGAATCGCTTTACATAAAACAGATTAAAATTGAAATGCATAAAAAAGTTATAGGAGGAATGAGTAACGATATGGATACAGCAGCCCTTTACCATCGATCAGAGAGTGAATATTCGTATTTGTATGAGCATGGTCATTATCACATTCGTCTTCGTACGAAAGCTGATGATGTTGAAACGGTCGAATTGCTTAGTGGGGATCCCTATGCCATAGACCAGGAAAAGTGGTATTTAGACGGGAAAGAAATGAAGAAAATCGCATCAACGAATATTCATGATTACTGGATGATTGACACCCATGAACCAACTAAACGCATGGCATACGGCTTTCGAGTGATAGGCCGAGACGGAGTGGAAGTCTTTTACTCGGATCAGGGGGTCTACCCTTTTGAAGAAACCTTTTTGAGGCAGATGAACTTTTATTTCCGAGTGCCTTATATTCATGAAATAGATGCCTTCAAAGCTCCTACTTGGGCAAAAGAAACCATCTGGTACCAGATTTTTCCAGAACGCTTTGCGAACGGGGATCCATCAAATGACCCTGAGGGCACTTTACCGTGGGGAAGCAAAGAGCATCCTTCTAGAGATGATTTTTATGGGGGCGACTTACAAGGTGTCCTGGATCATTTAGATTATCTGGAGGATTTAGGGGTTAACGGCCTATATTTCTGTCCGATCTTCGAAGCAAGCTCAAACCACAAATACGACACCATAGACTACAAAGAAATCGATCCGGACTTTGGAGACAAGAAACTGTTTAAAACACTTGTTGAAGAAGCGCATAAGCGCGGGATGCGTGTCATGATTGATGCGGTCTTCAATCACTTAGGTATTGACTCCCCGCAGTGGCAGGATATCTTAAAAAATCAGGAAAACTCTAAATATAAAGACTGGTTCTATATCCATTCCTTCCCAGTAGAAGATGTGAGAGGCTTAAGCACAGAAGAATTGGAAAATGTGGGGCGCGTCAATTATGATACCTTTGCTTTTACCGGTCATATGCCAAAACTCAATACATCTAACCCGGAAGTTCAGGACTATCTTTTAGACATTGCTACTTACTGGATTGAAGCATTCGATATCGATGCCTGGCGTCTGGATGTAGCGAACGAAGTAGACCATTACTTCTGGAAAAGATTTCATAAAGAAACCACAGCGATTAAAGAGGACTTATATATTCTAGGAGAAATTTGGCATTCCTCTCAAAACTGGCTTAACGGCGATGAATTCCACGCGGTTATGAACTATGCCTTCACGGATAACATTGAGAATTATTTCTTCAAGAAGATATTATCTCCGTCCCGCTTAGTATCCGGCTTAAACAGTCAGCTTGCTTTGTATAGACGCCAAACAACAGAAGTGATGTTTAACTTGCTGGATTCTCATGACACCGCCCGTGTCTTAACTAAAGCAGCGGGGAATAAGCATCTCGTTAAATCGGCGATGGCTTTCTTATACTCTCAGCCCGGCGCGCCGTGTATCTATTACGGGACAGAAATTGGACTAGATGGCGGGGAAGATCCGGATTGCCGTAAATGTATGATATGGGATGAAGACAAGCAGGATCATGATATGCTCGACTTCACCAAAGAACTGATTCGCTTCCGCAAAAAGTACCAGGATATTTTAATATACGGAGAAACAGAGTGGCATGATATAAGAGATCATGAACAATTTATCGGTTTCAAACGTCAGCATGGAAAAGAAGTGCTCTATTTCTTCTTTAATCAGGATGAAGAAGAAGCCTTTGTTCCATTGTTGCCGTATGGAACGAAGAAAGTATTTAGCTTACGTGACGCGATGGAAGAAAAAGAGACCATCCTTCATCAAAATGGCTTTGCTGTCTATTACTATGTAGACGATGAAGAAGAAAAACATGAGCGTCTGTTAAATAAAAGAAAGCGGGCTAGAAAACGCCGACTGCTGCGAGAGGCTATAAAAGCCAATTAAAAAATGGATAGAATAGGAAGTGGATGAAATGGATAGAATTGCTCAAATAAATCCGTGGAAAGTCATTACAACGGATGTTAAAGACAATAAAAGGGTTCAGGAGAGTCTCACCTCAATCGGAAACGGACATATGGGTCTGAGAGGAAACTTTGAAGAAGGCTTTTCGGGAGATACCCATATCGGAACCTATATAGCAGGAGTCTGGTTCCCGGATAAAACGCGTGTGGGCTGGTGGAAAATCGGATACCCGGATTATTTCGGGAAAGTGATTAATGCGACCAACTTTATACCTGTGACGATTCGTATAAATGGTCACCAGCTGGATTTGGCTAAAGATGAAGTCACAGACTACTCTTTAGAATTAGATATGAAAGAGGGCATCTTAAATCGTTCTTTTGTCTGGGCGAAAGATGGCTTGGAAGTGGAATTTAATTTCTCGCGCTTTGTCAGTGTAGATGTGAAAGAACTCGCTGTGATTCATATTGAGGCCAGCGTACTAAACGGAGAAGCTGAAATAGAAATGCTTCCTCACTTAGACGGAGATGTCGTCAACGAAGACAGTAACTATGAAGAAAAATTCTGGTTAGAGAGAAATCGCGGACTCGAACCGTATCCGTATTTAACGACAAAAACGAAAGAAAATGACTTTGGAACGGAACGCTTTACAGTGACTACTATGATGAGTAACGAAGTTGAAGGCTTAGAAAAAGTGTCATCAGATGAGTCGTTTATGAAAGTAGAAGAAACCTTTAAAGGAGTCGTATCTAAAGGAGAAAAAGCAACGATCACAAAACATGTGGCTGTCGTAACCAGCCGTGATGTAGAAGAAACGGATCAAGTAAAAGAAGCCCATACCCTTTTAAAAACAGCTACAGAACAAGGTTATGAAGCACTAAAACAAGCTCATATCGACGGATGGGCTGAAAGATGGAAAAACGCAGACGTGGTGATTGACGGAGATGAAGCCAGTCAGCAAGGTATTCGCTTTAATATCTTCCAGTTATTCTCCACTTATTACGGCGAAGATCCGCGCTTAAACGTTGGACCTAAAGGCTTTACCGGAGAGAAATATGGTGGCGCAACGTATTGGGATACCGAAGCCTGTATTTTGCCGATGTACTTGTCTATTACAGACGAAGAAGTATCCAGACAGCTTCTTGTTTACCGTCACAACCAGCTAGAGCAAGCGCATATTAATGCGCAGAAACAAGGCCTGAAAGGCGCTCTTTACCCAATGGTGACCTTCACGGGTGTTGAATCTCACAATGAGTGGGAAATTACCTTTGAAGAAATACACCGTAACGGAGCGATTGCGCACGCTATTTTCAACTATTCCACTTACTTTGGGGATGAGTCTTATTTACTGGACAAAGGAATAGATGTCTTAACAGCTATTTCCCGTTTCTGGGCAGATCGAGTACACTTTTCAGAACGCAAGCAACAATACATGCTGCACGGTGTAACAGGTCCGAATGAGTATGAAAACAACGTAAACAATAACTGGTACACCAATACAATAGCGACTTGGACTTTACGCTATACCATGGAATCACTTGAGAAAGTATCAGACGAGAAGAAACAAGAGTTACAGGTTAGCGATGACGAACTGTCTCAGTGGCAAGACATCGTGGACAGAATGTACTACCCATATGACGAAGAATTAGGTGTTTTTGTCCAACATGATACCTTCTTAGACAAGGATCTGCGTCCAGTGAGTGCCTTGAAACCGGAAGAAAGACCGATTAATCAAAACTGGTCTTGGGATAAAATTCTACGTTCGCCTTTTATCAAGCAAGCAGATGTCTTACAAGGCTTGTATTTCTTGAACCATGAATTTACTTTAGAAGAAAAAGAGAAGAACTTCGACTTCTATGAGCCGATGACGGTTCATGAGTCTTCCTTATCTCCACTTGTTCACTCGATTCTAGCATCGGAGTTAGGCAAAAAAGACAAGGCATTTGAAATGTATGAACGGACCGCTCGCTTAGATTTAGATAACTACAATAACGATACAGAAGATGGGTTACACACGACATCTATGAGTGGCGGATGGTTATCCATTGTCCACGGTTTCGCGGGTATGCGTACCACACAGGGTGAATTAACTTTTGAACCTTACTGTCCAACTCAGTGGAATGGTTATCAGTTCAAACTAAAATACAGAGGCAGACTAATAGAAGTAAAAGTGACTGAAAAAGAAGTTCAGTTCACGCTTCAAGAAGGCGATGCTTTAACCTTTAAATTATACGGAAAAGACGTTACACTAGAGGAAAGTTTAAGCCAAGCACTTGAGAAATAAGAAAAAGAGGGACTCTCCCTCTTTTTTTACTGATAATGAGGAGGCGCACTATGATTAAAGGATTGATTTTTGATTTAGACGGGGTCATTACTGATACAGCGGAATACCACTATTTAGCATGGAAAAGTCTGGCTGAAAAAATTGGAATTGAAATTGACCGAGCATTCAATGAGCAATTAAAAGGCATTAGCCGTATGGAATCTCTTGAATTAATTTTACAGCATGGGAATAAAAGCGAGGCCTATACGCTGGAAGAAAAAGAAAGGTTAGCGGCACAGAAAAATGAAGAGTATAAAGAGTACATTAAACAAGTGACTCCCGCTGATTTATTGCCTGGGATAGCTGAGCTTTTACGTGATGCGAGAGAGCAAGGGATAAAAATGTCTCTAGCCTCAGCGAGTAAAAATGCACCAGAAATCATGCAGCGCTTAGAAATTGATGGCTTATTTGAAGGCATCGTTGACCCTGCCTCTTTAAAAGCAGGGAAACCTGATCCAGAAATATTCATCAGAGGGGCTGAACTACTAGGCTTATCTGTCAAAGAGTGCGTAGGGTTGGAAGATGCAGAAGCAGGCATTGAGTCTATCAATGCAGCGGGTATGTTTTCAGTAGGTGTCGGTTCAAAAGACGCAATGAAAGAGGCAGACTACGCAGTAGAAAGCACATCAGAGCTGGATTTAAAGACTATATTAGATAAAGCATCTGCTAAATAAACTATAAAAAACTCATTATTTGTATCCTTTGAAAGAAAGGTGAAAAACAGATAATGGGTTTTATTTTAGTTGCTATCATTATTTTCTTGTGTCATAGTTTAAATAGAAATAAGTGGAAGGAGATTATTATGCACCCTTTAATATCTAAAGATTCAAAATGGGTTTTACAAGAAGATGGGACTTCAAAAGAAACCATTGTTCAAAATGAAACCCTTTTTGCCTTATCGAATGGTCACTTCGGAACGAGAGGCAGTTTAGAAGAAACCTCGCGAACACCTGATTATAGTTACAGCGAATCGACTCTAGTGAATGCGTTTTATGACAGTGAACCGATTGAATACGGTGAGTGGGCCTATGGTTATGCTAAAAACCACCAGACTATTATTCCTGTTCCTAACGGTAAAAAGTTGACGCTGACATTAGATGGAGAAACTTTCGACTTAGAAACGGGTTCAACAACGGATCACAAACGAATGCTAGATTT
Source organism: Alkalibacterium iburiense (assembly GCF_039521845.1). NCBI lineage: Bacteria > Bacillati > Bacillota > Bacilli > Lactobacillales > Carnobacteriaceae > Alkalibacterium > Alkalibacterium iburiense. Next base: position 18,993 of record NZ_BAAACW010000121.1, on the reverse strand, counting down.
AGAAAAAGCCGTGTTGACGCGTACCTTTACTTGGACGAACACGCAAGACAAATCTGTAGATGTAAAGATTGAACGATTTGTTTCATACGATTATCCAGAATTACTCGTACAGAAAGTCTGGGTCACACCGCATGAGGATGGTAGCGAACTGGAACTCACTGCTGAATTGGATGACTTAAAAGAAATGGGTCAGACTAAAGGACATCAAGACAGCCATGATCCGCGTAAAAAGGTTCTTAAAGAAAGGCGCTTTGACTCAACAGACTTAGAATCAGAAGAGCACACGCTGATGCATATTACACCTCACAGTACAGACTTAAACCTGATTGTAGGAGCGACTAATGCGTTATCTGATGCTTCTGCTGCTTATCATCGGGATGGAAACACAGAAACGTGGAAAGTTGAAACACGTAAAAGCCAAACCGTCTCTTTAGAAAGATGGGTAGCTTATGGCTTTATTTTTACGGATGAAAGTGAAAAAGAAGAACAGAGTCGTCAGGTTGATGACCTTCTTTCAAAGGTAAAAGAAGAGGGTTATGACTCCGTAAAAGAGAAGCATCTGGATTATATGAAGACGTTTTGGTCCACATCAGATATTCAAATCGACGGAGATGACACGCTACAAACAGGCTTACGCTTTAACTTGTTCCACTTGCACCAAGCAGCCGGAAGAGACGGATTGACGAATATGTCGGCGAAGGGTCTTACCGGAGAGGGCTATGAAGGCCATTATTTCTGGGATACAGAAATGTATATGCTTCCGTTCTTCATTTATACTCAACCGGAAATTGCTAAGCAATTATTGAGATACCGCTATTCTATCCTTCCGCAAGCTCGGGAAAGAGCACGTGAGATGGCCATAGATAACGGTGCACTCTTTGCATGGCGGACGATAAACGGGGAAGAAGCTAGCCCTTACTATCCGGCCGGGACTGCTCAGATTCATATTAATGCAGATATTGCTCATGCAGTACACACATACTTGCAGGCGACAGACGACACTGAATTTGGTATGAATGAAGGCTTGGAAATCTTAATAGAAACCGCACGTTTTTACGAAACGTATGGCCATTATGATGAGTTACGAGATGGCGCCTTTGTTTTAAATGAGGTCACTGGCCCTGACGAATATACAGCTATCGTCAATAACAATTTTTATACTAACTTACTGGCCAAGCATAATCTGAATTATGCGATCGAGTGGGTCGAGAAAGCACTAGATGAAAAGAATGAAGATGGGCAAGCCGTTTTAGAAAAAGTAGCCTTTGAGAAGGCGGAACTGGATGCATGGAAAAAAGCCGCAGACAAGATGTTCCTGCCTTATGACGAAAAACAACAGTTAACAATGCAGGATGACAGCTTCTTCCATAAAAAAGTATGGGATTTTGACAATACACCAGAAGAGAACTACCCTTTACTGTTAAATTACCATCCCTTAACGATTTATGGTCATCAAGTAAACAAGCAAGCCGATACAGTCTTAGCTCAATTCTTGTTCTCTACAGAGTTTAGTCAAGAGCAAAAAGAACGAGATTATAACTATTATGAAGCCATCACGACTCATGATTCGTCCTTATCGCGTTCGGTATTTGGGATGATGGCTAGTGATATAGGCGATTTGGAAAAAGCGTATGATTACTTTATGGATACGGCGCTTATGGATATTACGAACATGCAAGGAAACACCAACGATGGAGTGCACACAGCCAATATGGGTGGCACATGGATGAGTATTGTGTATGGATTTGGCGGTCTTAGAATGGCGAACGGCACGTTACACTTTTCGCCTAAACTTCCGAAACAGTGGAATAAGCTCTCCTTTACTATTCAATTTAAAGGGAGAACTCTACAAGTTACTATTAAACCAGAAGGTTCAGAGTATACATTACTTGAAGGCGAACCATTAGAAATTAATCACTTTGGAGAAAAGAAAGTCATTCAATAATATAAAATAAGAAAGTTTAACAAAAAATCAGTAAATTAATGCGTTCCCATTTAGTGAGAGATGACTATGCTCAAATGGCGAACGCATTTGTTTTCATTTTACTTTTCAGTTTTCCTTTGCGTTAGGATCACGTTGAATTCGAAAAAAATAAATATTTTTAATATGAAAACCTTGTCAATTTTAAATAAGTGTGATAAATTATAAATACAGTAAACGTTTACGTAATGAAAATGAGGGAATCCTGATGATTACTATTCACGATGTGGCTAAAGAAGCCCAGACATCCATAGCTACCGTATCAAGAGTCATTAATGATCTCGGAGGCTATTCTGAAGCAACTAAAGAAAAAGTTCTGAAAGCAGTCGAATCGCTAGGATACGAATCTAATGCGATAGCTAGAAGTTTAATTGTGAATAAAACGCACACTATTGGTGTTGTTTTCCCAAATATTTCGAGCATGTTAACTTATGAGTTTTTAAATGGCATTGAAAACGTGGCTTACCAAAAAGGCTTTAGTGTGATTGTCAGTCATACGTATTCCAAGCCAAAGCGTATGATGGAGTCGCTAAAAAACTTAATTGAAAAAAGAGTGGATGGTATTATATTCGCAAGTGATGCCGTTGAAAAAGAACAACTGGAGTACTTAAAGAAAAAGAAGACCCCAGTCGTTTTCTTATCAACTAAGGCTGATGAAGAGAGCTTTCCTTATGTAAAAGTAGATGATTATCAAGCAGCTTTTGATGTCGCTACTTATTTAGTGGATAAAGGACATACGAAAATCGGAATGGTTGCGGGTAATCCGCTTGACCTGATTTCTGGAGTTCCTAGAATAAAAGGCTTCGTTGAAGGACTTGAACAAGCTGACTTATCTATAGATAACAGTCAAATCACCTACGGAGCAGATTATAGTTTTGAAAATGGGAGAGTCCAGTTTGGTCATTTAATGACAAAGAACCCGCAATTGACTGCTGTGTTTTTGGCAAGTGATGAAATGGCCAGTGGTGCTTTGACTATGGCTCATGAAATGGGTATTCAAGTCCCAGAGGAAGTATCGCTTATAGGATATGATAATTCTTTGCTCTCACGTATAACCATTCCAGCGCTCACGACACTTGCTCAGCCATTAGTAGGAATGGGAGAGAAAGCCTGTGACATGCTTGTACAAATGGTGAATAAAGAAGGGCAAGTAAAAAGTTTCATTATGGATCACCATATTATTGAAAGAAAAAGTGTAAAAAAATTAATATAAGTTTTCCATTCGAAGATCTATTAATTTTTTTGCTCATAGGTTAAACGTTTACGTAAACAAATGAAAAAAATAAATGGCAGGAGGATATCAATGTATAAAAATAAAGAGGAGCTCTCAAATAAAATATAACAGTTTTAGTATAGATAGGAGAATTTTTTATGTCATGGTGGAAAAATTCGGTTGTATACCAGATTTATCCTAAAAGTTTCCAGGATTCAAATGGAGACGGTATTGGGGATATCCCGGGGATTATCAGCCGATTGGATTATTTAGAAAAATTAGGGATTGATGTCATCTGGCTCAGTCCGGTTTATAAATCACCTATGGATGATAACGGGTATGATATTAGTGATTACCGAGCGATTCACCCAGATTTCGGAACAATGGAAGATATGGATCAATTGATTGCTGAAGCGGATAAACGTGGCATTAAAATAGTCATGGATTTAGTCGTCAATCATACATCCGATGAGCATGAGTGGTTCCAGGAGGCTCTTAAAGGAAGAGATAATCCGTATAGAGATTACTATGTCTGGCGTGATCCGGTAAATGGAGGGCCACCGAATGATTTGGAGTCTACCTTCAGTGGGTCGGCCTGGGAATATGATGAAGCAAGCGGGCAATATTACTTGCACTTATTTAGTAAGAAACAACCAGATTTAAATTGGGAAAACCCAAAAATGCGCCAGGATATATACGATATGATCAATTTCTGGCTAGATAAAGGAATCGGTGGATTCCGAATGGATGTCATTGATAACATCGGAAAAGTGCCAGATGAAAAAATTGTCGTGAATGGACCCAAACTGCATGATTACTTGCAAGAAATGAATCGAGAAACCTTTAGTAAGTATGACGTCATGACAGTCGGCGAAACATGGGGAGCGACTTTAGAGAACGCCAAACTTTATTCTGATCCGGACCGTCATGAATTATCTATGATTTTCCAGTTTGAACATATCGGTTTGGATGAGCAAGAAAATGGTGCCAAATGGGACCTGAAAGACATTGACTTTGTCGAATTAAAAGAAGTGCTTTCCAAATGGCAAACGGATATTGGAGATAAAGCGTGGAACAGTTTATTCTGGAACAACCATGATTCGCCACGTATTGTATCAAGGTGGGGGAATGACAAGGAATACCGAGTTGAAAGTGCGAAAGCTTTCGCTATCCTGCTTCACTTTATGAAAGGAACGCCATACATCTATCAAGGAGAAGAAATAGGAATGACCAATACCCCTATTTCTGATATTTCTGAAGCCAATGATATAGAAACAATTAATATGTATCATGAACGGATAGAAAAAGGGTATTCTAAAGAAGAGATTATAGAGTCCATTAATGTGAAAGGACGAGATAATGGCAGACGTCCAGTACAGTGGTCTTCAGAAAAACATGCTGGATTCACGACCGGTAATCCTTGGCAAGCTGTTAACTCAAACTACACAGAAATCAATGTGGAAGAGGCATTGAAAGATAAAGACTCAATCTTTTATACCTACCAGCAATTAGTGCGCTTAAGAAAAGAGAATCCGATTGTTGTTAAAGGATCTTATACCTTGCTTCTACCTGATCATGAATCAGTCTTTGCTTATGAAAGAGAGTATGAAGGAGAAAAGTGGACGGTTGTTGTTAATTTAAGTGAAGAAAAAGAAACGCTTGAATTAGGAGAAGGGACCGTTTCCTCTATTATTTCGAATTACTCCAGAGAAGAGTATGACTTAAAGCACGTCGAACTGGAACCATATGAAGCTTTTGCTTATAAATCTAAAAAATAGCATAAAAAAAGAAGTAGCTTTGTAATTATATCGAAGTTACTTCTTTCTATATATTGATAGTTACAAGGTAAAATACTGATAAAAATTGAAGCTATTCATGTGTAGTTTTATCACTTAAAATATTCAAATATTGTTGAAATAGTTGTCAAGATTTAAAATGTTAACGGTAACATTGAAAAAGTAATTGTAATTGTAAAATAAATTCTATACAGTTGTCTTGTAACCACTTACATAATATTTGATTCATTGTTCACAATGTTGCACTGCTTAATACAATAAGTTTAAAAAGTTTTTGCGCTTTACTTTAGCGCTAAATAGAAGGAGAGGTTAGTATTTTATTACAATCGTTCTATTATTATAGTCAAGCTATAGGGACATGTTCTATATGTAGAAATAATTTTTTATCATAGTTTATCAATAATTGAAGGGATGTAAGATATGATGTAACAGTTCCGCTTTTTACCAATACAGATACTACATAGAGCAATAGCATTGTTCTTAGTTCACACTATGCAATCATTAATGAGTTTGGAGCAGTATAGTTTGTAAATACGTGCGTTACCGCGGTGGTCGTTTGATGGATGTGTACCGCTCGTTAGATTCCGTTCCTGTTTTTGCCAAAGCTGGTGCAATCATTCCAATGGATACAGATGTAAAAAATAGCGTAGACATTCCAGAAGCTCTTACTGTCAAGGTGTTTGCTGGAGCAGATGGATACTTTAGCTTATATGAAGACAGTGGAGAGACAGCGGAATTTGATGGGGCTAAAACCTCCATGACTCTAAAGTGGAAGAACAATGATTCATCTGCTGAGTTTTTGATACAGAAACCAGAAGGCGATTTATCAGATTTGCCGCAAGAAAGACAGATTACTATTGAGTTTGTTGGATTTTCATCAAAAGAAGAACCTCAAGTTAAGGTAAATGGAGAAGATAAACCAGCTACTGTTGATACAACCAATCAAGGATTAAAAGTGACTTTACCGAATCTGCCGACTGAATCAGAATATGTTGTGTCATTTAAGAGTATTGAATTGAAAGAAAATAATGTGAAAGAAAGAATTGAAACACTACTGGATGAAGCACAAATAGATTTTATTGTAAAAGAAAAAATTGATCGCATCATTTTTGAAGAGGATAATAGTCAGGTAGTACTGGGGCACTTACTTGCCTTAAACCTAGACACGGATCTAATTAAAGTATTAGGAGAAATTTTGTTAGCTGCTCCAGTTCAATAAAGAAGACAAATATACATGAGTAGAATGCTATAAATTTCCACTAATACTTATTTACTCTTTAGGTAGGATCAAATTATATAATCTAAAAGAAGAGATAGTAATAAATAATTGAACTCCTTAATTTTAGTGAGTTGATACTAATAACAAGTAATTTAAGGAGTTCTTTTAAGGTGATTACTGAAGTTATATTGAGCACCATCTCTAGTGTTACTAGAATATAACTGTAAAAGCAATTTGTATATGTAAATATTAATTTCAGAAATATCATACTTCAATCCAATAGTTTTATGTATTAAAGTTACGGCTTTGCTTAGCACTAAACTATAAAAAGAAGTATACAATTAACCTTAATGAAAGGAAGTTTCGAATGTTAAAAATAGGAATAATCGGCTGTGGAGGTATTGCAAACGGGAAGCATTTACCAGCCCTAGCAAAACTAGAAGATGTACAAATGGTAGCTTTTTGTGATGTGGTTGGGAGCCGTGCGGGAAGAGCAAGCGAAGAATACGGTGCTGAAGGATCAAAAGTTTATACTGACTATAAAGAATTATTAAAAGATGAGAATATTGATGTCGTTCATGTTTTAACACCAAATGATTCACATGCAGAAATCTCAATCGCATCAATGGAATCAGGCAAACATGTTATGTGCGAAAAACCAATGGCGAAAACGACTGAAGAAGCTAGAGCAATGATTGAGGCAATGAAAAGAACTGGGAAAAAATTAACCATTGGGTACCAAAATAGATTTAGAAAAGATTCGCAGTACTTAAAAACAATATCAGATAACGGAGAGCTTGGAGAAATTTATAATGCTAAAGCTCACGCGATTAGACGCCGTGCTGTTCCTACATGGGGTGTTTTCCTTGATGAGGAAGCGCAGGGTGGCGGACCACTTATTGATATCGGAACACATGCGTTAGATTTAACGTTGTGGATGATGGACAACTACAAACCGAGATATGTTGTTGGAAATACATATCATAAGTTAGCAAAAACTGAAAATGCGGCTAATGCCTGGGGACCATGGGATCCAAAAGAATTTACTGTAGAAGATTCTGCTTTTGGATTTGTTACGATGGAAAACGGTGCAACTATCTACCTGGAAGCTAGTTGGGCACTGAATTCATTAGATGTTAGAGAAGCTCAAACAACCTTACATGGAACAAAAGCAGGAGCTGACATGCAAAATGGTTTACGCATTAATGGAGAAGATAACGGGCACACGTTTGTAAGAAGTATTGATATGGAAACGGGTGGAGTTGATTTTTACGATAGTTCTGATGCAAGTCCTGAAGATTTAGAAGCTAGACTTTGGATTGACAGTATTATCAATGATACAGAACCTGTCGTCAAACCAGAACAAGCTCTTATAGTGACAGAAATATTAGAAGCTATCTATCAATCGGCTAAATCAGGAGAACCAGTATTCTTACAGGAGGGTTAGGATGAAGCCAGCGATTGCCTTACAGCTCTGGAGTATAAAAGATGACTGTGAAAGAAATTTTGATGATGCTATTAAAAACGTAAGAGACATGGGTTACGATGGTGTAGAATTTGCAGGGTATTATGGTAAAACAGCTGACGAAATTAACCAGTTGCTTACAGATACAGGATTGGAAATAGCAGGGTCTCATGTGCCATATGAGCATTTAAGAGAAGCGTTAGACGAAACACTTGATTTTGAAAAAGCCATTGGAAATACAAGAGTTGTTGTTCCGTTCGCAAGCTTCCAGACACTTGAGGGATGGGAAGGCTTTGCAAATGACCTTAACCGATTTTCCCAATCTGCCAGCAAACGAGGAATTGAACTGTATTACCATAACCATGCGCACGAATTTTCTGATATTGAAAATCAAGATATGTTGAGTTTTCTAAATAAAAATGTAGAAAGTCTGTATTATGAAGTCGATCTTTATTGGCTTTCTTACGCGGGGATAAATGAATTTGACTGGGTGGATGCACATAAGGAAGCGATTGGTCTTTTCCACTTTAAAGATAAGCAAGTAACCCCTGTTGAAAGCACTGAATTGGGTGCAGGCGTACTGCCGATTAAAAAGTATGTTGAAAAAGCTAAAGAATTACAAATGCCCTGGTTAATTGTCGAGCAAGAAGCGTTTCAAACTTTGACACCTTTAGAAGCAGCGCATCAAAATGTAAATAAACTGAAAGAAATAGTTGAGGAGGTTCATCAATGATAAATGTTACCGTATGGAATGAATACAGACATGAATTAAAAGATGATAAAGTAAGAGATGTTTATCCTGAAGGTATTCATGGACAAATAGCCAGTTTTTTATCTGAAGAAAATATTAAAGTTAAAACAGCAACACTAGATGAACCAGAGCATGGGTTGACACAAGAAGTTTTGGATAATACAGATGTTTTAATCTGGTGGGGTCATTTAGCACATGACGAAGTAGAGGATGACGTAGTGAACCGAGTACATGAACGCGTATTGGACGGCATGGGATTAGTGGTTTTACACTCTGCACATATGTCTAAGATTTTTATGAAATTAATGGGGACTAGTTGTGATTTGAAATGGAGAGAAGCTGAAGAAAAAGAACGCTTATGGGTTGTTAATCCGAGTCACCCCATCGCAGAAGGGGTTGATGAGACAATTGAATTAGTAGAAGAAATGTACGGAGAGCACTTTGATGTCCCGACTCCGGATGAACTTATTTTTATCGGTTGGTATGAAGGCGGGAATGTCTTCAGAAGCGGAATGACATATCGTCGAGGCAATGGGAAAATATTCTACTTCCAGCCTGGTCATGAAACGTATCCAACCTATCATCATAAACAAATTCAAAAAGTTATAAAAAATGGTGTTGAATGGTGTAACCCTACACCTCGTTCACGGCCAGTATATGGAAATAGCGACCCTTTAGAAGAAATCAAAGGTTTCGAGTAATAAAATAAAAACTAAAAAGAAAGGCTGGATAAAATGAAGTTAGGTGTATTTACTCCTTTATTTGCTAACTTGAGTTTTGAAGGAATGTTAGATCAGGTACAAGCAGCTGGTTTGGATGCTGTAGAGATTGGAACGGGGGGGAATCCTGGAAATCATCACTGTCCGACGGATGAGTTACTTGAAAGTGAAGAAAAAAGGCAAGCATACTTAGCGGAACTAGAAAAACGCAACTTAACTATTAGTGCCTTTAGTTGTCATAATAATCCCATTTCCCCTGATAAAGAAGAAGCTGAAGCGGGAGACGAAATTTTAAGAAAAACAATCAAACTAGCGTCATTAATGAACGTGCCAGTGGTCAACACATTTTCAGGAACAGCTGGTGATAGTGAAGAAGCTAAGAAACCTAATTGGCCAGTTATCCCTTGGCCTGAAGAATATACAGATGTTTATAATTGGCAATGGGAAAATAAACTGATTCCATACTGGAAGGAAATAGGAGAACTTGCAACAAAACATGAAGTGAAAATCGGTATTGAACTTCACGGTGGGTTTTTATGCCATACGCCTTACACAATGCTTAAGTTACGCGAAGCAACTTGTGACGCAATAGGTGTAAATCTTGATCCGAGTCATTTATGGTGGCAAGGTATCGACCCTGTAGCTGCGATTAAAATATTAGGTGAAGCAGGGGCGATCCATCATTTCCATGCAAAAGATACCTATCTCGATCAAGATAATATAAATATGTATGGTTTAACGGATATGCAACCATATGGGGATGTTAAAACGCGAGCGTGGACATTCCGTTCTGTAGGATGTGGCCATGACATGAAAGAGTGGTCAGATATGATTAGTGCTTTAAGAATGTATGACTATGATTATGTCATTAGTATTGAGCATGAAGATCCTCTTATGTCTATAGAAGAAGGGTTTAACCGCGCTGTATCTAATTTACAATCCGTTTTAATTAAAGATAAAACAGATGGTATGTGGTGGGCATAGAAAGGAGGAGTTGTTTGACTAAATTACAAGTAGCCATTGTAGGATATGGTGGAATGGGCAGTTTTCATGCCAAATTGATTGAAGAAAACCCAAATGTAACGGTATGCGGAACATTTGATATTTTAGATACACGTCAGAAAGTAGCTCAAATAGATGGCTATCGAGTTTTCGAAAGTTTAGAAGACATACTTTTTGATAACGAAGTCGATGTGGTTTTAGTGGCAACACCGAATGACTCTCATAAAGATCTATCTATAAAAGCGTTACAATCAGGTAAACATGTTATTTGTGAAAAGCCTGTAACATTAAACACGTCTGAATATTCTGAGGTATTAGAAGCTGCCAAAAAAGTGAACAGAGTCTTTATGGTTCATCAAAATCGTCGGTGGGATGAAGACTTTTTAATGATTAAAAAGCTATACACTGATAGAAAAGTGGGAGATGTTTTTCAAATCGAGTCCCGCGTTCAAGGGGCGAACGGTATTCCAGGAGATTGGCGCCATATGAAAGAGTTTGGTGGGGGTATGTTACTAGATTGGGGAGTCCATCTATTGGACCAAATTCTCACTTTAGTAAATAGTCCTTTAAAAAGTGTTGCAGCGGATCTCAGTTATGTCTTAGGGAATGGGGTTGATGATGGGTTTATGAGTCATCTGACATTTGAAAATGGTGTTAAAGCTATAGTAGAAGTTGGAACGACGAACTTTGTCAAACTCCCACGCTGGTACGTAAGAGGAACAGATGGTTCTGCAGTTATTCATGACTGGGGTGAAAAGGCTCAATTAGTTAAACGAAGTAATGTGCAAGGTGTAGAAAAACCAAAACCTATTCAAGCGGGCGCCGGGTTAACTAAAACAATGGCCCCTCCTTCAGAATTAGCTATCATAAAAGAAACATTCAATGAAACTGAAACAATGGAAGATTCATTTTATACAAACTTCTATAAAGTAGTGACCGAGCAAGCAATACCGATTGTAAAAAATGAAGAAGTGTTTCGTGTGATGAAGGTTATTGAAGCTATCTTTGAAGCAGCGGAAACAGAGTCTATTATTCATCTAGATAAGTATTCAAAAGCAGTAAGTATTTAAATGCTGCATACTATTATAATCAAGTTGTTGCGTTCAAACTAAAAAACAACTCTCTAAATGCCGGTTCTTCGTCAAAAGACGTTGGTGGAAAATAATAATCTATTTTATTGAAATACTTTTAGATAAGTTCTATGGCTCGCTTTAAGCGGTCATAGAACTTTTTTTTGGTTCTTTGTCAAATCGTGTTGGTCAGAAATCCCCAAGGTAGAAACGTAACTGTTTCTACCTTTTTTTACGCAATTATGGTTGTACAATAAATGACGTTGGTGAGATAGATACTCACTAACGTCATTTTTATGTAATCAGGGATAAAAATAGAAAACAAGTGAGTTTCTCCTTTAGGTGATGTTTTAGTCGCCTATTAATTCTACAGCCAAATTAACATCGGACGGGGATCTATTTATATGAACACTATTTCCTAAGTCTAGTAGCGTTAGCAGTAACTTAATATTTGTACATACTAAAATATTGATACCGGTAACATTAAATACTATATTGTATAGATATATGCAAGTGTTATGATAATATTGTAATCGGTTTATATAATATAGAGGAGTAGATCAAATGGACACAGCAGCGATTTATCATCGTGCAGAAAGTGAATATGCATATTTATATAAAAAGGGACATTATCATATTCGTATTAGGACTAAACTCGATGATGTAGAAACAGTTGAGCTATTGAGCGGAGATCCCTATTCTCATCATAGTGAGAAATGGTATCAAAATGGGAAAGAAATGCATAAAATAGCCTCTACAAATACACATGACTATTGGATGATTGATACACATGAGCCTACTAAACGTATGGCGTATGGGTTTCGAATTGTTGGAAAAGATGGTGTTGAGGTATTTCATTCTGATAAAGGAACATTCCCCTTCCGTGAATATTTTCTAAATAAAATTAAATATTATTTCCGTATACCTTATATACATGAAGTAGATGCATTTAAAGCGCCCGAATGGGCAAAGAAAACAATTTGGTACCAAATATTCCCTGATAGATTTGCAAACGGGGATACATCAAATGATCCTGAAGGAGTTCTACCGTGGGGAAGCAAGAAAAATCCTGAAAGAGATGATTTTTATGGTGGTGATTTACAAGGAGTATTGGACAACTTAGATTACTTAGAGGAGTTGGGGATTAATGGGATTTATTTTTGTCCTATATTTGAAGCACCCTCTAATCATAAATACGATACAATTAATTATAAAGAGATAGACTCGAGTTTTGGCGACAAAAAACTATTCAAAAAACTTGTTAAGGAAGCTCATAAACGAGGTATTCGTGTTATGTTGGATGCCGTGTTTAATCATGTAGGAATTTATTCTCCACAGTGGGTAGATGTATTGGAAAACCAAGAAAACTCTAAGTATAAAGATTGGTTTTATATAAATTCATTCCCTGTAGATGATATGAGAGGCAAAAGCTATGAAGAACTGACAAAAATTCCCAGGGTAAATTACGATACTTTTGGGTTTGAAGCACGAATGCCAAAATTAAATACATCTAATCAAGAAGTGCAAGAGTATTTATTAGATATCGCAACCTATTGGATTAAGGAATTTGATATTGATGCCTGGCGTCTTGATGTGGCCAATGAAGTTGATCACTACTTCTGGAAAAGATTCTTCCAAGAAGTCACTGAAATTAAAGAGGACATATATATACTTGGAGAAATATGGCACTCTTCGCAAAATTGGCTAAATGGGGATGAATTTCATGCTGTTATGAATTATTCAATGACAGATGCGATAGAAGAGTATTTTATAGACAAACTATCATCTCCATCTTTATTAGTATCCGGTATTAACAATCAGCTAATGATGTATCGTCAGCAGACTACAGAAGTAATGTTTAATTTACTTGATTCTCATGATACAGCACGTATCTTAACTAAAGCAAAAGGAGATAAAGATTCAGTTAAATCAGCATTAACATTTTTATATTCTCAATCAGGTGCACCTTGTATGTACTATGGAACTGAAATAGGACTAGATGGTGGTGACGATCCGGATTGTCGTAAATGCATGATATGGGATGAAGATAAACAGGATCAAGACATGCTTAATTTTTCAAAATCTTTAAATCGCTTTCGAAAAAAATATCAGTCTATTTTGACACACGGAGAAGCGGAATGGCACGAAGTAAGGGATGAAGAACAGTTTATTGGTTATAAACGGAAACTAGGTAATGAGCAGCTTTTATTCTTTTTCAATCAAGACAAAGAAGACGCATTTGTTTCATTATTACCAAGAACTGCAAAAAGAGTTTTTGGTCTGCATGATGTTGAGTTAGATGAAGAAGTTTTATTGAGTCATAATGGGTTTACAGTATATTATTATTTTGATAACGAAGAAGAAAGGCATGAACGTATTAAAAATAAACGTAAGAGAGCTAAAGAAAGAAAAGTTTTATTTGACGCTGTACAAAAAAAATAATACAAACTATTATGTGTGTAGACAAGAGATTTCTAGTATTATTAGCTATATCTGTATTGGTTGGTATAGTAGATTACTAGCCTTGCATAAATAGTTAGGATATTTGTAGTTAGAAATCTTTAGTAAGGTGATTTTAACAAGCTAAATAAAGAGTATTACTTTGTTTAAAGCTTGTAAGGTAGACTAATGAATGTAGCTGAGGTAGCAATCAGTTTAAATTGTGGAAGTGATTTCAACGAATGATACCGGTAACAATAAAAAATATATTGAAAAGTACAAATAATATTAGTATAGTTGTCTTGTAACCACTTTCATTAGTAGTTAAAGTAGTTATACAGGTTTATTACTTTGAGAATGGATATAGTAATGGAAACAACAAAATAGAAACTAGGAGGAATAAATATGATTAAATTACAAAAACTAGGTATCGTAGTCGGGTCCTTAATGGTATTAGCAGCTTGTGGTAACGGAGATACAGATACTAATGATGAAGTTACTGAAAACGGAACTGAAGGTAACGGAGAAACTGAACAGTTAAGTGGAACTATTGAAGTTGGAGTGGGGGAAAACTATACTGACTTCATTGCAGAAATTGCCCCGGCATTTGAAGAAGAATATGGTGTAGAAGTTATAGTTACTGAAAGAGATATGTTTGAAACTCTTGAGGCTTTAACTTTAGATGGTCCTGCAGGATTAGCTCCTGATGTAATACTCTCTCCATACGATCGCATTGGTGGATTAGGTCAACAAGGCCAATTAGCAGAGATTACTCTTCCATCTGATAGAAATGATGAGATTGACGAACAACAAGTAACTGTCGGAGGAACAACATATGGCTCTCCATTTGTAATTGAATCATTAGTAATGTATTATAATAGAGATTTACTAGACGAAGTTCCTACTACTTTTGAAGAATTGGAAGAATTAACAGAAGACGATAGATTCTCTTTCGCTGGAGAGCCCGGTACGAGTACAGCTTTCTTAGCTAACTGGGTGGATTTCTATAACTCTTATGGATTAATTTCTGGATATGGTGGATATGTATTTGGTAATGACGGAGAAGACCCATCAGATATTGGATTAAATACTCCGGGAGCTGTAGAGGGAATTGAATATGCTCAATATTGGTTCCAAGAAATATGGCCTGATGGAATGTTAGATGTTACCAGTGCAGGTAACTTTATAGATGATCAATTTATTCAAGAATCTGCAGCAGCTATTATCAATGGACCATGGGGCGCAAATAACTATGTAGAAGCAGGAGTTAATTTTGGAGTGGCACCTATACCAACATTGCCAAATGGAAACGCATATGAGCCATTTGCTGGAGGAAAAGGTTGGGTAATACCGTCTTACTCTGAAAATATTGATGCAGCACAGGCTTTTATAGACTTTGTTAACAATGAAGAAAATACGATGTTATTATATACTGATTATACTCGTGAGATTCCGGCCAACCAAAATACTAGAAATACCATTATTGAGGATGGAGAAGATGAGTTAGCGATTGCCGTTATTGAACAATATAATGATGCTGTTCCAATGCCTAATATTCCAGAAATGGCTGAAGTATGGCAAGGTGCAGAATCAATGATGTTTGATGCAGGATCTGGCAATCAAACTGCACAAGAAGCTGCAGACAATGCGGTAGAAGTAATTAAAACAAACATTGAACAAATTTATAATTAAATGTCCATAATTTAATTCATAATATATATCCGTGTAGATTTGATAATACACGGATATATATTTTTGGATATTAATTATTCATCTAAGTAACCTGTTAAAAAATCAGAGACATGTAAAAGTTTGATAGCTATATAGTAAACTCAACCAATTATAGTAGTTTATTCTATACCTAATCGAAAGGAAGATTATATTGAAATCAAATAGCAACAAAAACAGTATCTTTAGTGAAGGCGATAAGAAGTATATAAAAAAGTCTACTTTCTTGTCTATCATACCTGGGCTCGGACAATTAAATAACAAGCAATTTTTTAAAGGAGGATTATTCTTATCAATTTTTGCTCTATTCGTAGTAGAAATGTTGGTTTTTGGTATTCCTGCTTTAGAAGGCTTGATTACATTAGGAACTGATCCAGCAACAGATCATTCACTGTTTTTCTTAATTGAAGGTGCTCTTCAAATAATAATTACAATAATATTTTTAATTTTTCTTCTTGCAAATATCATTGATGCTCGTAAAGTCGCTAAGATGAGATGTATTAATCCAGAAAACGTAAATTATTCAGTCAAAGATATCCTAAACCATACATTAGATAATGGATTTCCTTATTTATTGACAATACCCGCTTACTTATTAATGGCTTTTTCTATAATATTCCCTGTATTAGTGACTATCTTTATAGCCTTTACTAACTATAATTTTCGAAATGTCCCCCCCGCCAATCTAATTGAATGGGTAGGTCTGGATACATTTAGAAATCTATTTGTTTTTAGTGCTTATAGAGATACATTTTTAGCAGTGTTCTCATGGACACTTATTTGGACATTTGCTGCGACTACTCTTCAACTAATTATAGGCGTATTTACGGCAATAGTAATTAATCAAAAAGGACTAAAATTTAAAAAATTATTTGGAGTTATTATGTTACTTCCTTGGGCAATACCTGCATTTATTACGGTATTGACGTTCTCAAATATGTTTAATCCAAGTGTAGGAGCTATTAATACACAAGTTATTCCTTTCCTCGATAGTATCCTTCCCTTTGTAGAATTAACGTCTGTACCCTGGAAAATAACACCTTTTTGGACGAGAATAGCAATCATTATGATACAAGGGTGGGTGGGTTTTCCATACATTTATGTCCTTACTTCAGGAGTAATCCAGTCTATTCCAGATGATTGGTATGAAGCTTCTGTTATGGACGGGGCTAGTGCCATTCAGAAGTTTAGATTTATTACATTGCCCCACATCTTTACAGTAGCTGCACCAATTTTTGTCACTCAATATACTGGTAATTTTAACAACTTTAACACTATCTATTTATTTAATGAAGGAGGACCAGGAAGTATTGGAAGTGGAGCCGGATCCACAGATATACTAATCTCTTGGATCTATAAACTAACTACTGGTACTTCTCCTCAGTATAACGTCTCTGCTGCAGTCACCTTAATTATATCGATGGTAGTTATCGCTTTGTCCATGTTTATATTCAGTAAGACTAAAGCCTTTGAGATGGGAGATTGATTTACAATGGCTAAAAAAAGAAAGTTAAGAACGCAAACAACAACCAATCGTTGGAAAAACTTATTTACTTATATATATTTGATAATATTGTCAGTTATAATAATCTATCCAATATTAATTACCGTTACATCTGCATTTAGAACAGGAAATATTATGGCATTTGATTTAAATTTTTCTGGACCCTGGTCTCTGAATAACTTTAGACGCTTATTCCAAGATACTTTATATGGTACATGGTATCTAAATACCTTGTATGTTGCTGGTGCTACTATGTTTGCGCAAGTAGCTGCAATCACGTTATCTGGTTATGCATACAGTAGATATAGATTTGTTGGTAGAAACCAGTCTATTAAGTTCTTCTTAATTGTACAGATGGTACCTACAACCGCTGCCTTAACAGCATTTTATGTAATGGCGTTGCTAGCTGGAGGGTTAAACTCACATTGGTTCTTGATTCTTATTTATATTGGTGGAGGTATTCCAATGAATACTTGGTTAATGAAAGGATACTTCGATACTATACCAATTGAATTAGACGAGTCAGCAAAATTAGATGGTGCAGGGCACTTAAGAATTTTTTGGCAAATCGTTCTACCGTTAGTAAAGCCAATGATAGCAGTACAAGCACTTTGGGCATTTATGGGTCCTTTCGGGGAATACATGCTAGCTAGATTCTTACTGAGAAGACCAGATTTATATACTGTTGCTATCGGTCTACAAACGTTTATAAATAATCCACAAGATCAGAGAGTTACTTTGTTTGCAGCAGGAGCAATCTTAATAGCTGTACCAATATGCCTTTTGTTTTTCTACTTACAAAGACATTTCGTTTCTGGTTTAACAGCTGGAGGTACAAAAGGATAGAATTTAAAATAGTACTACTTTGTGTTTTCTAAGAGTCACTAAATAATTATACAGAAAAGAGATGGTAAAGAGCTTTCAAAAACTTTATCATCCTTTTCGTATATTCCTCATTCTTCTATTAATAACGTTTGTCTTAAAAATTGATTTGAAACGTTATGATGTAATACGGTAGAAGTGGTTTGATTAAACAAATATTTAGATTTAAAAATAATACTAAATTTATTAATAAGACATTATAAAGGTTGGTTAAATGAAAAATGACAACAGCAAGTTCCCTTTTAATTACTTTTTGAGTACTATTACGCCTATTAGAGCATTTGCTAATAGAAATAATTTAAAGTGGTATCAAATAATAATAATAATAATATTCTTAAATAGCTTAATATCTATACCAATGACATTACACTACGCGACTGAAAATGTAGTAAATATTGAAAATTTATACCCCGAAGTTTTTGAATTAGTTAACGAGGAAACTGCTGCTATAATTAATCAATCAGAAACTGAAAATATTGTAGTTAATGATGACAGTGTTGTAGTGATTAATCCAAGCCAAAATTATGAAAATTATACAGAAGGTTTTAACACTTATTTAGTAGTTAGTGACGATGAGTTTATATTCACTGAGAGTGGTCAACCAGAAATAAGTATTTTTACTGACCATTTCTTTGAAAATACTGGAGAAGTCAATGCGGATATTATAGTACATGAAATTAATAGACTTTGGGAAAATCAAAATAGAGTTTTAATCGTCTTATTCTTTTCAATACTTATATCTTTAGCTACTCTAGCGATGCTTGTTTCATTGATTGCAGGATCAGCGTTCTTTATGTCTCTTACTAAAAAAAGTAAGGTAACAGATATCAATTCTTTCAAAGAATCCGTAATAATAGTTTTGAATAGCTTAGGAATTCCTACTTTAGTGGCTATGTTGATTGGGTTTATAGACTATAATATCATAACAATGATGACTATACAGATGTTAGGTTTAGTTATTATGATACTTACCATATATTATAAAACGCAATTTAAATCTATTGAGAAAAATTCTGAGTTAAACAATCGATAAATAAATATTAAACTATTGATTCATGGGCTGTTTAACGTAAGGCTTTAAACTAGAATTAATACATTAATGGTGCATCTTCTGCAAGGATGGATAATACCACTAACCTGAAGAAGAACATTATAACCTGAATAATTCATAGTTTTTCTAAAAAGCTTTATCAGTGTTGATTTTATCACTTTTATATTTGTTTG
>NZ_BAAACW010000120.1:0-572 GCF_039521845.1 Alkalibacterium iburiense | reverse complement strand
CGGCATAATAATCGGTACCAAGTCAATGACACCAAGGGTCAAAGGCTATTTTTTAACTGCAAAACTTGAGATATTAATTATACTATTAAAGTATCAGACATCATTATCATAGTCAACGAAAAATACCAAAATATATTAGAAAAGTGGGAACTCACATGAAAGAACCTTTATATAAAGTTATCTATAAGGATATAAAAAAGGGAATAATTGAATCTAAATACCCTTTAAACTCGCAACTACCTACAGATAAAGAGTTTAGTGAATTTTTTGGAGTTAGTACCATAACAATAAAAAAAGCCATGGAAATTTTGAAAAATGAAGGATTTATTTCTAGAAAACCGAGAAAAGGATCCCATGTTATAAAAAACTCGGATAATATAGATCCACATGCCATTAATAACAAAAGTTCTAAACCTTCTATAGGTCTAGTGTTTACAAATTTTAATGATAATTTCGGAACAAAGATGTTAAAGAACTTAATATTATATGGTCAAGATAGAGTAACCTGAATAATTCATAGTTTTTCTAAAAAGCTTTATCAGTGTTGATTTTATCACTTTTATATTTGTTTG
>NZ_BAAACW010000119.1:1104-2900 GCF_039521845.1 Alkalibacterium iburiense | reverse complement strand
GCCCAGCCATTTATTTTTTAACATAAATGGCTGGGCTGATTTATTTAGACTGAGTTTTTTCCCAGTCCCTACTTTAGACATGCCTTTTAATTTAAAGTGGTTATTAACTCGGGTTTGTGACTACTTTAGAGAGATACATTTCTCTAAAGTGGTAACTGATACTGAGTATAACTTGATTAGTTAATTGGTTTAATAATAATCAGAAATTTAGACTTTCCTGATAAATAAAAAAATTCTCGAACACACTAAAAGTGCTCAAGAATTTTAGCTTTTAATCTAAAAAGAGTAAATTATCTTCATCTAAAATTTTAAATTTCTTTGTGCTCAATCGTTTGATAAGATTCATCTCTTCTAATTCTTTAAGTTTACGGCTGACTGTTTCCGGTGTTGTCCCCAAATAAGAAGCCAGATTCTTCTGACTCATAGGCAGCACCACCACATCACTTTTGCCTTCTGGATCCATTAAATCCACTAAATAAGAAGCTAATCGCTGATCAGTCGATTCAGTTGAAAAACGAGTGGCCTGTTGTTCCGACTCATCAATCCGAGAGGACAAGGTCTGGAGAAGCTTCATGGCTATAGCCGGGTATTTTTCAAGTAATCCTTGGAGTGAAGCACGTGAAATCTGACAAACACTTGTATTGACCATGGCTTCAGCGTAATGCTCATGAACGGTTTCATTGAATAAAGCCAGTTCTCCTGTAAAATCACCTGGTCCGAGAATTCTTACCAGCTGTTCTTTTCCAGAATCAGACAAACGGTAAATTCTGACATTGCCTTTATTTACAATCGTTAATACCTCTGACGTCTCACCGGCTCTATAAATAAGCTCTCCTTTTTCATAGGTAGTGGACTGGACGACCTGCATAATTTCATCCATCTGCTCTTCTGTTAAATGGTTAAAAATAGGAACTAGCCTAACGCAGCCCCTATGAGATAAATGGTGATGTTGAGACATAATCATTCTCCTTTAAATGAGCTAAACTCTCATTGTCATCTGTGCTACTATAAGTATAGCATACACATCGTATATAGAAATTGATGCTGATCAAGTCTCATATCATTTGGAGGACATATGAATTATTCACTCATTTTACTCGTCGTAGGAGCTGTGTTTTTAGGCTCTCTCACCCGCTCAACATTTGGTTTCGGGGATGCCGTTGTCAGCATGCCCCTATTAGCTTTGCTTCCCATCCCCTATTCAGAAGCGGTTGCCTTAGTGGGTCTAGTCGGTTTTACAGTTGCCTTGTTTTTTGCTTTTTCAGGATGGAAAGATAAAGACTCGGCTGTTTTGAAGCAGATGAGTCTCGCCACTCTTTTAGGGATTCCTTTCGGCTTGCTTCTTATCCGTTTTGCTTCACAAAGATGGATCAGTCTATTTTTAGGACTCTTACTTATAGCTTACGCTCTTTACTCTTTATTAGGACCAAAAGCCCACCAACGTTCTATCCAAAAGACATTCGAGAATAATTATTACTCCATTCCTTTTGGATTTGCTTCCGGGATGTTAGGCAGTGCTTATAATTTGAATGGAACACCAATCGTTCTCTATGCGACTTTAAGAAACTGGTCACCTATAGCCTTTAGAGGAAATGTGCAGTCTCATTTTATCATTTCCAGTTCCTTTATTTTAATCAGTCATTTTTTAAGCGGTTTTTGGACAATAGAAGTCGGAGTCTATTATCTCTTTTCTATCCCGGCAGTGTTAGGCGCTATTTGGATAGGCAATTTTATCTACGGGAAAATCGACACAGAGAATTTCAAAAAATACGTGTTTTATTCTATTTTCGTACTAG
>NZ_BAAACW010000119.1:0-1044 GCF_039521845.1 Alkalibacterium iburiense | reverse complement strand
CTCCAGTCCTACTCTTTCAGCCACTACAGCCATCGTCCGGGCACTGAAGAAAGAGATATGTGTCAAGTCCCTAATATAAAACCAATTCCAGAAGTCCTCTTCTTTTTCAGGATGAAGCAAGGTCATAACGGAAAGGATGGCATCCTCTTTCATTAAACTGACCCACTTTTTAAAAACAGCGAGTGGGTCTTCTATATGCTCAATGACTTCCGTTGACGTAATCAAGTCGTAGGTTTTTGATGTGTAGAGCGAGTCCGGTGCATAAAACTTATCGTAAATCGTAAAATCATACCCATAGTCTCTTTCCATCAACTGAGAGAGCACCGGTGACGGCCCACTACCAAAATCTAATCCTCGCTTGCCTTTTGGGACATATGGAAAAACAGCTTTATTTAAAAACTTTTCAAAAAAAGCCACATAGTTCGGATCATCAATGGAGTTTTCATGAAATTCGTACTGGATAAACTCTTCCTGATCAGTTAAATAATGGCTCGCATCTTTTTGAATAAACTCACAGTTCGGGCAAAAGTGAAACAGATGCTTGGTTGTAGGGTGTCTCATTGATATCGTCTGGCACTTGCAAATGGCACACTGCATACCTTTCGCCTCATTTCTAAATTTAACCGTGAGCTTAGTGACTGTCCAGCTCTCGGTCTTTTTTTATTATTTTTTATAATTAAAGTCTGGAATACTAGTCCACCTTTTTCTTAATTCATGCGCAATCATTTTAGGTTGGCGCTGGCGAGTGAAAATTCCTTTTTTATTTCCTTGTACACGGTTGACACCGACTTTGGTTTCAAAGTCCGCGAAGTTCCAGACCTGTTCTCCGATTATTTGGTCGAAATCGTCAAAAACGTTATGGTACATCTCATAATATCTGACCTGGTATTCTTCTGTGAAAGGAATGTCATCTATCGTATGGAAGCCTACGACTGTGTCTGCTCCGTATTCTTTGACACTCCCACAGCTAAAGCAGTGGGATTCTTAAGTGCTTTGTCGAACGCAGGCCATTTCTGTTTTGTTCAAGCCTTAAGTTTCAGGGGG
>NZ_BAAACW010000118.1:0-6286 GCF_039521845.1 Alkalibacterium iburiense | reverse complement strand
GTTTAGATTTATTCTTTTTAATACGCATAGCTAATCCTCATTCCTTTTAAATGTATCTCTATTATAACATGTTACTACATAGCACTACAATATAAGCCTATCAAATTTGACAAAAAAATAAAGCCATAACAGGCTTTGTGTCACTTTTTATTGATTCCAGCTGTTAAACTCCCGTGATAGTGAGTGAACGCTCATTATCACTTTTTTGCATGTCTAAACGAAAAGAAAGACCTCATAAATAAAGGCATAAACTTGACACACTACTTTGTGAATGGTATAACTTATAGTGAAAGTGATAATCATTCTCAATTGAAAGAGAGGGAAGAAACGTGACTTCAGAAATCATGGATTGCACGATTATTGGCGGAGGACCTGCAGGTTTATATGCGGCTTTTTATGCTGGGATGAGAGATTTGTCCGCTCGCATAGTCGAAGATCAGGCACAACTAGGTGGGAAATTACATTTCTATCCCGAAAAACTGATTTGGGATATCGGAGGCGTCGTTCCATCCACTGGTTACGATGTCATGAATCAGATGATCGAACAAGGACAGACCTTCAACCCTGAAGTGAATGTTAATGAACGCATTGTAAAAATAGAAAAATTAGAACCACATCTGTTTGAGTGTACGAGCGCTACCGGAAACAAGTATCTCAGCAAGACAGTCATTGTTGCGACGGGCGGAGGCATCGTATACCCTAAACGTCTCCCGATAGAAGGCATCGAACATTTTGAGCAGACGAATTTGCATTATACCATTTACCGTTTAGATGATTTTATAGATAAAAAAGTAGCCATAGTCGGTGGAGGAAATTCCGCCATTGATTGGGCCAATGAATTAAAAGACAAAGTGAAAGAACTCCATTTAATTCATAGAAAAGGACAGTTTAAAGCACACGAAGCACAAATCAATGAGTTGCTCGAATCAGACATACATATCCACACGCATTCAACAGTAGAAGAGTTAATGCCAGACAGCCACGATGAAAGTATAAAAGCCATTAAGCTAAAAAATGAGCAAACAGGAAGGATGGAAACACTGCCCATAGATGATTTAATTGTCAATATAGGTTTTGAAGCTCACGATAATTTCCATCAGAATAGTCCTTTGAATTTTGAGCTGATCGATAATTATTATATTAAGGGAACTTCTGAAGCCCAAACATCTATTGAAGGGATCTACGCTATTGGCGATATAGTTGACTTTAATGGAAAAGTCCGCTTGATTGCTGGAGCATATAGTGACGCGGTTAACGCCATTAATCAAATCAGACAACACTGTTACCCGCTCATTCAAGATTCTATCGTACTCTCGACTTTTCATGAAGGCTTAAAGCAAAGAAGAAAAGGGTAGACTATGGAAGAAATAAGAAGGAAACAACTCACAAAAAAAGAAACTCAAAAACGTTTAATGAAGCGACTTCAAGCTTCTCAGCCGACAGGTGCCATTTTATTCATCAGTATTATAGTGTTACTGATAAGTATGGTCATTTCCCTAGGCCTAGGCTCGGTCCAAATCTCATGGCGCACCATTTTAGAAGGCCTTACTGCTTTTGAAGAAACGAATACGCACCATCTTATACTTTACGACTTACGTATTCCGAGAGTAGTGGGGGCCGCATTGGTCGGTGCCTTTTTATCCGTCTCTGGCGTAATTATGCAGGCACTCACACTGAACCCTTTAGCGTCACCTTCCATTATGGGAGTCACGTCCGGATCAGCTTTCATGATAGCTATTGCTTTTGCCTTCTTCCCCCTGTCCAATCATTATCAATTAATACTCTGGTCTTTTTTAGGGGCCGGATTGGGAGCAGGCCTAGTCTTTTTCATTGGATCCTTTACAAAAAGAGGGTTGACCCCT
The DNA here is from genome assembly GCF_039521845.1 of Alkalibacterium iburiense. NCBI lineage: Bacteria > Bacillati > Bacillota > Bacilli > Lactobacillales > Carnobacteriaceae > Alkalibacterium > Alkalibacterium iburiense. The sequence goes on along the minus strand of NZ_BAAACW010000118.1, from coordinate 4,424 downwards.
GTGAAGCTCGCTCTAGCTGGAGCAGCAGTCAGTACGCTGCTTCAATCGCTATCGACTATGATTGCTCTGCATTTTAATGTCGCGCGCGATACCAGTTTCTGGCTGGCCGGTGGAGTGGCCGGTGTGCGTATGGAAAGTGTGTTAGTCGCTCTTTTATTTGCAGGATTGGCTTTAATAGTCGCTTTTGCCTTATCACGCTCACTAACCATACTCTCTTTAGGAGAAGAAATGGCTAAAGGCTTAGGCTTGAAAGTAACTGTCATTAAATGGATTGCCTTACTAGTCGTCTTAATTCTTACGGGGACGGCCGTTTCCATTGCCGGAGCTGTCGGCTTTGTCGGACTAGTGATCCCCCATATCACAAAAAAAATAATGGGACTCGATTACCGATGGGTGATCCCAGGGTCTATCGTATTCGGTGCCCTATTAATGGTTTGGGCAGATACTTTGGCCCGAATCATCAACCCTCCTTATGAAACACCTGTCGGAGCGTTGACCGCTTTGCTAGGGGTTCCGTTCTTTCTTGTCCTAGCACGTAAAGAAGGGAGGGGATAAGATGGAAAAGCATAAAGACATCTTTCAGTCTTATGATAGAGCATTAAAACGAACCTTTCTATTATTTCTCTTTTTACTGTTCCTTCTCATCCTCATTTCTTTAGTGAGTATTGGCATGGGACACGTCAGCTTATCTTTTACAGAAATTTGGCAAACACTGATTGGTTCAGGAACAGACAGGAATGCCTTACTCTTATTTCAATTTCGTCTACCAAGAATTGTAACAGCTATTTTAGTTGGAATAGGGATGGGAGTAGCGGGTGCAGTGTTTCAAGGAGTGACAGAAAATGCTTTGGCAGACCCTGGTATTATAGGGATTCATTCCGGTTCAGGCTTTTTTGTGGTCTTATTTTTATATTTAAATTCTATGCAAAATGGCATACCGGGCTTTATAAGTCAGCTCAGCCAGCCTCTTGTTGCTTTCTTAGGTGGGCTCACTGCAGCAGCTCTCATATATATGCTCGCTTGGAAAAAAGGAGTCACGCCCATTCGACTCGTTTTAGTCGGAATTGGAATCAATGCTGGATTTTCAGCTGCCTTGCTTATCATTCAACTTCGAATGACTGACAGTGACTTTAACCGCGCATTGGTGTGGTTATCCGGATCGATTTGGAATGTTTCCTGGCAGTCGGTCTGGAGCTTATTGCCATGGATTGTGCTTTTTCTTCCACTGGCTTTATATAAAGGCAGAGTGTTAACTCTTATGCAGTTAGGAGAAGAGATGGCAACAGGCCTTGGCACATCTGTTGAAAAAGAACGCTTATTGCTCATTATCATTGGGGTAGCTTTATCTTCAGCAAGTGTCGCAACGGCGGGCGGAATTGCCTTTATCGGCCTCGTTGCTCCTCATTTAGCCAGAAGGTTAGTCGGTGGAAAATACCAGCGCCTTATCCCTATTACTGCTTGTATTGGAGCTATACTGCTCGTCTTTTCAGACAGTGCCGCTCGAACGTTACTCGCTCCATCAGAAATTCCGGTCGGACTCATTGTGTCTGTATTAGGAGCCCCTTATTTCATTTACTTATTAATGACTATGAAAGACTAATTTATTTTTTGGAGGATAAAGGATGAAAAAAATTGGATTAACAGCATTGGCTCTCACATTATTTTTAACCGCATGTGGAGAAGAAGCTGACACAGTGGACGAAGAAACAGAAAATGAATCACGCGTTTTAACAGATGGGATGGGAAATGATATAGAAATCCCTGAAAATCCTGAGCGCATCATTGCTTCCTATTTAGAAGATTATCTCGTTGCTTTAGATGTGACTCCTGTAGCCCAATGGTCTATCAATGATGGAGAATCGGTTCAGGCGTACTTACAAGAAGAACTGGGAGAGGTACCGACGATTCCTTTCGATTTGCCTTATGAAGCTGTTTTAGAATATGAACCGGATTTAATGCTTATAAGAGACATGCCGGAAGAGAGCCAGATTGACCAGTATAATCAGATTGCACCCACTTACGTCTTAAATGCAAGTCCAGCTGATTGGAGAGAAACCTTGCTTGAAATCGGAGACGTCCTAGCTCAAGAAGAAGAAGCGGCGGAAGTGATTGCTGAGTATGAAACGCTAGCGAATGACACGGCTGATCTTGTATCAGAACAAGCAGAGGGAGCCACTGCAGCGGCTATTTGGATGATTGATACGAGTCTCTTTGTTGTGCATCCTGAACGATCCAGTGGAGCTGTTTTATATGAAGATGCAGGTTTTGAGGTTCCAGAAGTTGTCGCCTCATTATCTGAAGATGCCGATTGGGCGGCCGTTTCACTAGAAGAATTAGCTGAAATGGACGTCGATCACTTATTCTTAATCACGGATGATGAAGAGACGGCATTGACAGAAGACCGACTATGGCAAAATATACCGGCTGTCGAAAATGACGCTGTTCATGTCTTTCCTTCTGATTCAGCTTGGTTATATTATGGACCAATTGCCAATACTCAAGTGTTGAATTATATTGAAGATAGTGTTGTGAACTAGATTAAATAGAAAGGAGAGAGAGCAGTGCCACAAATAAATACAGAGCAGCTAACAGTGGGTTATGGGAAAAAACCGATTGTGGACTCGCTGGAGTTATCGATTCCAGAGTCAGGGATTACGTGTATAATCGGTCCTAATGGATGTGGAAAATCAACGATTTTAAAAACCATTGCCCGACTACTTAAACCCTCTAACGGTTCCGTTTTGCTTGATGGAAAATCGATTCATAAGCAGTCGACTAAAAGTGTCGCTCAAAAAATTGCGATTCTGTCTCAATCTCCGCATACTCCTGAAGAAATGACAGTGAAAGATTTGGTTTCCTACGGTCGCTCGCCTTATCAAAAAGGCTTTGGTCAGCTGAACGGGAAAGATTGGGAAATGATTCATTGGGCATTAGTCGAAACGAATTTACTCGATTATGCTGATCGGTATGTTCACTCTTTATCAGGTGGTCAGCGCCAAAGAGTGTGGATTGCAATGGCTTTGGCTCAGGATACAGATGTTTTATTACTCGACGAGCCGACGACTTATCTAGATATGGCTCATCAGCTGGATGTCTTACAGGTATTAGAAAAGCTAAATAAAGTTCAGAAAAAAACGATTGTCATGGTGCTCCATGATCTCAATCATGCGTCTCGCTTTTCTGATTATCTTGTTTCTATACGAGATGGAAAAATAGTCAAAGCCGGTACGCCAGAGGAAGTCATGAATAATGAAGTCTTGCGTTCCGTCTTTGACATTGATGCTCACATCATAAAAGACCCCAAAACTCAAAAACCCACTTGCCTGACCTATCATTTAATCTAATAGAAGAGACAGCGACTTAAAAAGTTAAGCATACTTTTTGTAGTTACTGTCTCTATTTTGTTATGGTAGGTGTGTAATTAAACTAGAGGAGAGTGTTTACATGAACGTATTAATCGTTGGAGCAAATGGTCAGATTGGTCAGCATCTAGTGGATGTTTTAAAAGAAGAAGGCAAACACACCCCTATTGCTTTTGTCAGAAAAGAAGAGCAAGTGAAGTCTTTTGAAGACAAAGGAGTCGAAGCCCGTTTAGGTGATTTAGAAGCATCTGTTGACGACATTAAGGGTAAAATGGACGGCATCGATGCTGTTGTCTTTACTGCCGGATCAGGCGGAAGTACTGGACCTGACAAAACCTTGCTTATTGATTTAGACGGAGCTGTTAAAGTAATGGAAGCAGCTGAAGCCAATGGAATTGAACGATTCGTTATGGTCAGTGCCTTTGGAGCAGACGACCGCGATAAGTGGAACGAAGAAATCAAACCTTACTATGTAGCGAAGCACTATGCAGACTGGTGGTTAATGGATTCTGAATTGACTTACACAATCATCCGACCAGGAGCTTTGAAAAATGAAGACTCTAAAGAGACTGTTTTGATTAAAGACGCCATCGAAGAAACTGATGACTACAGTATTCCAAGAGTCGACGTCGCAAGAGTGATTGCCGCGAGTCTCGACAATGAAAAAACCTTTAGGCAAGCCTTCGATTTAACAACAGGGGATTCCATTATCGAAGAAGCCCTAAACCAATTACAATAAGACAGAGGAAAAGAGCAGGTAATTCTGCTCTTTTTTCTTGCCAAAAAGTTCATCTCGATTAGCTCAAGAGAAAATATACAGCGAGTGAATTGAGCTGGACCTATCTCAATCAACCCAGACATAAAAAGGCAGTGAGTGAATCGAGCTGGGGCTATCTCAATCAACTCACACCTTATGAGAAAACGAGTTTATCGAGAGTCCATAACAGCATGTACTTTCTTTGGGTATGATTGGTCTTCAACTCCCTCACGACGTTAGTGTAAAATAGTTCTCGGTAAGTGATCAATCGTTCATTGGACAAAAAGAAACGAGACCTTTATTCT
>NZ_BAAACW010000117.1:0-29934 GCF_039521845.1 Alkalibacterium iburiense | reverse complement strand
ACAAAACAGAAATGGCCTGCGTTCGACAAAGCACTTAAGAATCCCACTGCTTTAGCTGTGGGAGTGTCAAGTGACCTCAAACGTATAATAACAGTCATCTTTGTAAATACCTAGCTCCCTTAACATTATAGCTGAATAGAGACAATTAGATAATTTGGTAAAATGAATAGCAAATGGAGTCATTGCCATTCTCGTTTCATAAAGAATCGTTTACAAAAATGAACACCAAACAAAGTTATAAAGAATGGTATCGCATAAACCTCTAAAAAATTAAATTGAAAATTGAATTCACTGGGGTATATGTAACCTAGTGGATAGGTTACACTGAGTTAGACAGAAAAGATAAGATGTATGATAATACACAAGTAAACACAAAGTAAGATTCTTATCCTGTCAACTCCTAGAAAATGTCAGAACTTTACAGATGTATTTAAAAACAGTTAGCCGATTTAACCTCTTCCTTATTCACAAGATAAAGTAAGAGGGCTATTTTTTGACTAAAATTGATTTACTTAAAGAGTGAGTTAACTTTATTATAAAGCTATGACAGTGATTACCTGAATGAAGGCGAGTTTTATTTGTGCCCTACTGAAAAAAATCAACAAATTTTTTTAATATGAAAGGAGAACTCAGTGAAAAAGAATTATGATGTCAAAGCATTCGTCCTTAATCCTATTTTTCTCATTCTTTATATTGTTTTCTGCTCTGTCCTTCTGTCCCTATTTGAATACGGTGGCCTAGCTAGGCGAGTCCATATTTTGATTGCCTTAGCGGGTAGTTTAACTATCTGGCTATTAATGTGTTTCATATTCAGAAAAAGAATTCGTAGAAGCGTCCAGCATTATACCCATTCTATAAAAAAAGTGACTACATATTGGTTCTGGTTTGTCGTTATCGCACTGCTTGGGACGACGATATATACAGGTTTTCAAGCTTATGAACTATCTCAGTGGTGGGGGACGCCTCTTCACCGATTTATTCGTGAATGGCAAACGCAGACGACTATTGATCTGGAAGAAACAAATATTGTCGAACAGGGTTTAAATGGTCTCTTAGCTGAAATTGATGAAGAACTCCACCTACCTGAAAAGCTATATGCTTATTCAAATGTAGAAGTCGTATTTAACCGAGAAGGAGACGTCGAGTCTTTATATATGCCAATAGTAGGAGAAAATGAAAATGGCTTGTTTGAAAGTTTCCTTATTTCTTCAACCTCCCAACCTAATCAACTCGTCGTCACAATAAACGAACCGCAACCGACCTATGATATAGATGAGAATGGGTTGCTGTCTCCCCTTGTAGACACCTTGGATCAATTATCCATTGGAGAGTTCATGCAAGAATGGCCTGAAGAAGACCGCTTCGGCATTTATTATGCTGGGTACAGAACCTGGGGCTATAATAGTGACGGGATCTACTATTTGGAAGACAATGAGCCTGTACCACTAGAGAGTCCCAGCGAAGAAATTATCGGCTACACTGTTTCTCTTTTCGTAGCGGGTAAAACAGATGAGATTACCCCTATGCGCTTTATCGATCGTTCGTTAAGTGGACCAGCAGAGGAACAGGCACGGGCAGCTGAAGAAGAGGTGACTTTGGGTTACCAATTAGACGACCAGCAGCAAGAAGTCTTTTTTGTATCTGAAGAATTGGGATACCGATTAGCGGTCATCGATGCAGCTACTGGGAGCCGATGGTACGGGTTAGACCAGACCCTTGACGGAGGCCGCACTTGGGAGACCGTTAACCCCGATCCATTTAACGGACGGTCCGGAGTGACTTCCGGCATAGTGTTTTTTGATGACGACCTGGGCTTTTTCATCTTGTCGAGGAATAACGAGACTACAGCACGGTTATTCCGTACCGATAATGCAGGGGAAGACGTTTCGCCCGTTGTATTCCCAGAAGCTGATACAGAATTGAACGATAGTGTAGAAACCCTTTCATCGCCCATTCCACAGCTCCCTTATGAAGAAAATGGCTCATTGTTCGTTCGTCTTTACCCGAATCCTCATTCAGAATACTTGTATGATACTTACTATCTTTACCAATCTAATGATGAGGGCCAATCGTGGGAATTTATTGAAGTCATTGAAGGCAGTGACGAGCAATCTGAATAGGACTTTGGTCTATCGCACTCTAAGTAAAAGAACTCAATGCGTTGGTTTTAAACCAGACACTTTGAGTTCTTTTTCTTTTTTATTCTGTTGCACCAGATACAGCATCTGGATCCTCAACAATCATCATACCCTCTTGTTCTAAATAAAAATCAATAATGGGTTGGATGTCTTGTGCGTATTGAGCGACGCCTTTGTATTCCCCATCTTCACCGTATACGGCTTGATAGGATATGACAACATATTCGTCATCATTGTCTGTTTCTACCGGACGCTGGAAGAAGGTTTCTTCTCCTGCATAGAACAGATCCAAAGCTCTCTGCATATTTTCCTGTGCTTCTTCCGGGTGTCCTTCAGTTAAAGAATCCCCAACTTGTTCAGGCGCTCGAGCTGCCAGCATATCTTCAGGTTCGTCACGGTAGTTATAATATAAGAATTGACTGTTACTATCTGAGAAAGTCATTTCCATTGGCAAGTGTTTAAGCAAGTCACTGATTTGGTTAACGGTTAACACGCCTCTGTCTAAGTGAACGTATGTATCACCTGACACCGCATCCGTTGCTTCAGCTGCGTCCTCTACCCATTCCTCTGAATTCTCTATATCGATAGTCGTTTCGATGGTGTCTCCTTTGTCAATAGAGGGGGCTTGCGGAAGGTTCACTTCTTCTGCGCTGGTGGTGTCCCCTTCATTAGCTTCATTTGTACAAGCGATAAGGACGCTCGCCATCACTGGTATACATAAAAATAGTTTTCTTTTTTGCATCGTGCTTCCCCTTTTCATTCTGGTGAGTGAACTAAAGTCTTTCACTCAGTGTACATTCAAGTCATTACATTTTAAAATTTCCATTTTTCCACAAAAGAAAAGCTAGAAATATTAAACTTCAATATTTCCAGCTTTCATGTATTATGTTTACCCTACACTGCCTTCCATCTCATAACTGATAAGACGGTTTAATTCAACGGCGTATTCCATTGGGAGTTCTTTCGTAAATGGTTCAACGAATCCCATGATAATCATTTCTGTAGCAGTTTCTTCGTCCAGCCCTCTACTCATTAAGTAGTATAGCTGTTCTTCAGAAATTTTGGACACTTTCGCTTCGTGCTCTAAAGCAACGTTTGAGTTGTGAATTTCATTATATGGAATCGTATCTGATTTAGACAGTTCGTCCATAATAATGGTGTCACACTCGATGTGTGAAATAGATCCAGCAGAATCTCTTCCAAAAGTCACTTGTCCACGGTAGTTAACCGCTCCACCATCTTTAGCAATGGATTTGGAGACAATTGAGCTCGATGTATTCGGTGCGTTATGAATCATTTTCGCTCCAGTATCTTGCACTTGTCCTTCTCCTGCCATAGCGATAGACATGGTTGTTCCACGCGCTCCACGACCATTTAAGTGAATACTTGGGTATTTCATCGTTGTTTTAGCTCCCAAGTTTCCGTCAATCCATTCAACTGTTGCATTTTCTGCCGCGTGTGCCCGTTTTGTGACTAGGTTATACACGTTGTCAGACCAGTTTTGAATAGTCGTGTAACGGCAGTAAGCATCTTTTTTAACGATGATTTCTACAACCGCTGCGTGCAGTGAGCTTGATGAGAATGTTGGTGCTGTACATCCTTCAACGTAGTGTACACTTGCGCCTTCATCCACTACGATGAGTGTACGCTCAAATTGTCCCATCATTTCTTCGTTAATACGGAAGTACATTTGAAGTGGCACATCACAGCGTACCCCTTTTGGTACATAGATAAAGGTTCCACCTGACCAAACAGCTGAGTTTAAAGCTGCAAGTTTGTTATCGGTTGGCGGGACAACTGTTCCAAAGTGCTCTTTGAAAATTTCCGGGTACTCTTGTAAGGCAGAATCTGTATCCATAAAGACGATACCCATTTTTTCAAACTCTTCTTTCATGTTGTGGTAAACCACTTCTGATTCATACTGGGCTCCTGATCCAGCTAAATACTGACGTTCAGCCTCAGGTACACCTAGTCGTTCAAAGGTTTCTTTAATTTTTTCTGGTACATCATCCCAGCTGCGTGCTGGTTTGTCAGATGCTTTTCGGAAATACGTGTAGTTATCAAAGTCTACATCTGACAAGTCTGCTCCCCATTCAGGTGTTGGACGGGATTTGTAGTGTTCGTATGATTTCAATCGGTAGTCCAGCATCCACTGTGGTTCATTTTTACGAGCGGAAATGTCACGAATAATATCTTCCGTTAATCCTCTACCCGTATCATAAACAGCTTCAACGTCTTTATCGTGAAATCCAAATTGGTATTCTTTTAGTTCAGGTACGTTAGACATATGTTTCCCCTTCCTCTAGTCAATCTGTTTCTAATCAGTCAATGTCATGAGAGATTTGCCCGTCGACACCTGTTCCATCATCTGCTAAAGCTTTTTCTAAAGCTTTCCAAGATAGCGTCGCACATTTTATGCGCGCTGGAAATTTAGCCACTCCGGACAGTATCGTCGCATCTCCTAAAGCCTCTTTGTCTTCTGGTTCGTTGCCTTGAACCAATTCAGAGAACTCTTCAGATAAATGCAAGGCTTCATCAATTGTTTTATTTAAAATAGCTTCAGTCATCATGCTGGCACTGGCCATAGAAATAGTACAGCCGCTCCCGTCAAAACGCACATCTGTAATTTTGTCTTCTTCAAGAGCTAGTTGAACTTGAATCACATCTCCACACGTCGGGTTACGTAACTCAATCTTAGCTGTTGCTTTATCCAGCGTTCCCCGTCTTCTAGGAGACTGAGAATGGTCCAAGATAACAGCGCGGTATAATTGATCTAGTTTAGTTAAGGCCATTTAAGAAAAACTCCTTTGTGGCTTTGAGTGCTTGGATAAATTGATCGGCATCTTCGAGGGTGTTATAGAGATAAAAACTCGCACGGGCGGTTGCCGGCTGATTCATATAATTCATCAGCGGTTGGGCACAATGGTGACCGGCCCGCACAGCGACCCCTTCCATGTCCATAGCTGTGGCTACATCATGGGGGTGAATGCCATCAATGTTAAAAGCAATCACGCCTGTTCGGTCTTCTATATTCTTCGGTCCGAAAATGGTTAAACCGTCTATCTCTTCCAGCCTCGGCATCACATAAGCCATCATATTTTGTTCATGATCCATTATCTCACGCATGCCTACTTTTTCCAAATAATCAATGGCCGCTCCCAGTCCAATGGCACCGGCAATATTCGGTGTACCAGCTTCAAATTTCCATGGCAGTTCTTTCCACGTACTGTCTTGGAGTCCGACAAAATCAATCATCTCTCCGCCAAATTCCTGGGGCTCCATTTTCTCTAGCCAGCTTCGCTTTCCGTAAAGGACACCAATTCCTGTTGGTGCAAGCATCTTGTGTCCACTGAACGCATAAAAATCAGCGTTCAGATCCTGGACATCGACCGGCATATGAGGCACAGCTTGTGCCCCATCGACGACCATTACCCCGTCAACATCGTGTACCATTTGAGTAATTTCCTTAATGGGATTCACTACACCCAAGACATTGGACACATGGGCTAGAGACACTATTTTAGTTTTTTCGGTAATCTTCGCACGCACATCAGCCATGTCCAGCTGACCGTCTTCAGTCAGCTCAATGTATTTTAACGTGGCCTGTTTGTTCTGCGCGACCTGTTGCCAAGGAATGATATTAGAGTGGTGTTCCATAAAGGAAATCACAATTTCATCACCGGGTTCAATGATTAAGTCACCTAGACTCTTAGCTAGCCAGTTTAGTCCAGTCGTTGTGCCTCGCGTATACAAGACCTCCGCTGTTTCTCTGGCGTTTATAAAGCGTCTGACTTTCTCACGCGTTCCTTCGTATTGAGCTGTCGCCCGCTCAGCGAGAGTGTGAACCCCTCGGTGAACGTTCGCATTAGATGTTTGATAGTACAATTCCAATGCTCTTAAGACAGACTCGGGCTTTTGAGTGGTTGCCGCATTATCCAAATACACTAATGGTTCGTCGTTGACGGTTTGCTGAAGAATCGTGAAATCATTCTTCAGCTGCTCGTAAGGTACGGTCATTTAGTGGTCAGCTTCCTTTCGATTGTTTCAACTAGCTCGTCGCGAATACTCTTGAGTGGAATAGCCGCAATAACAGCTCCTAAGAATCCTCGGATAACTAAACGCTCGGCTTCTTCCTGTTCAATTCCTCTACTCATCAAGTAATACATCTCTTCAGGGTCCACTCGTCCGACAGACGCAGCGTGTCCCGCCGTTACTTCAAATTCATCAATTAAAAGAATCGGGTTGGCATCTCCACGCGCTTTATCAGAAAGCATTAAGACACGCGATTCTTGCTGAGCATCTGCTTGCTTAGCGCCTTTGATGATGTGTCCGATTCCGTTAAAGGTCAACGTGCCTCGGTCCAGAATCACGCCGTGCTGGAAAATATTCCCGTTTGTGTGGTTACCGTAGTTGACGACATTGGAGTCAATCACTTGGGTTTGTCTGCCATTACTAATACCGACAGCTTTCAAATCAGAAGACGATCCGTCTCCGACTAAGTCCGTATCGAAGTCACACACCACGTTTCCACCGTTCATTGAACCTAATGCCCAATCAATGGTCGCGTCTCTGTACATATACCCTTTGCGGTTCAAGTAGGCTGTTGTATTCACACCTAACTGATCCACGGCACTGAATTTTACTTGTGCTCCAGCTTTAGCCACCACTTCAACTATGATGTTAGCTGCGTTCTTTTTGTCCCCTTTCGTTAAGAACTTCTCAACGTAAGTGAAGTTTGAATTAGTATCAGCTAAGATTAAGACGTGTTTGATAAATGCATCTTCCACTAAACTGTTCTGAATAAAGACCGCTTCAAGCGGATCTTCAATCTCAACATTTTTTGGTACGTATAAAAACAATCCAGAATTCATAAAGGCAGCATGGAAAGCTGTGATTTTATTATCTCCTGGATTAACGGCTGTTGTCATATACGCTTCTTTTACCAAATCAGGGTGTTCTTTTAATGCGGTCTGCATGTCTGTAAAGATGACACCTTTTTCCTTTAATGATTCAGGAAGTGTTTCAATTACTGTATCGTTTCCAGCTTGTATCACACGAGCGGCATCCGCTTTGTCTTCAATGAATTCAAAAGGATCCACTTTTTTAGCAGCAGGCACACCTGTTAAAGTAGGCACTTGCCACAGTGGCCAACGATTATAACGCAAGCGTTCGATAACCGGAGGTTCCAGGTTTTCGATTTGATCTAATGCTTCTAATCGCATTTGAAGCATCCACTCAGGTTCTCCGAGTCCTCTTGAGAAGGCTTGTAATGCGTCTACGTGCTCAACGTATTGTTTTTGTTTCGTTTCCATGAATAGGGGCCCCCTCCGTTATTAGTCTTCTTCTAATTCGATGTCTAATCCTAATTCTTCAACTAAGCCTTTGTATCCTTCAGCTTCTAATTGTTGAGCCAACTCTGCTCCACCTGTTTTCACAACGCGTCCATCCATCATAATGTGAACCACGTCTGGAGTGATGTAGTTAAGTAAGCGTTGGTAGTGAGTGATGATTAATGCACCAAAGCCTTCACCACGCATTTGGTTCACTCCTTTAGATACAACTTGCAAGGCATCGATATCTAAACCAGAGTCAATCTCGTCTAAAATAGCAAAAGTCGGTTCAATCATGAGTAATTGTAAAATCTCATTACGCTTTTTCTCTCCACCTGAGAAGCCTTCGTTTAAGTAACGCTCGGCCATTTCTTCAGGCATATCCAGTAAGGCCATTTTCTCATCTAATTTTTTAATGAAGTCCATAACTCCCATTTTGTTGTCGTCATCTCTTGTGGAGTTAATGGCAGCACGCATGAATTCTGCGTTTGTAATTCCAGCAATTTCACTCGGATACTGAACAGCTAAAAAGACCCCTGCACGGGCACGTTCGTCTACTTCTAGTTCTAAGATATTTTCCCCATCCAGTAAGACTTCCCCTTCAGTGATTTCATAGCTTGGGTGACCCATAATTGCGGCTGCAAGGGTAGATTTCCCTGTTCCGTTTGGCCCCATTATTGCATGGATTTCTCCTGTTTTCATTGTAAGGTTAACGCCTTTTAGAATTTCTTTATCTTCAATTCTAGCGTGTAAATTTTTAATCTCTAAGACTGCCATATGTACCTTCCTTTTCTAATTGTAGTATTTTGAGCAATCGAATATAATTTCCTCAATCACTTTCACTGCTCTCATTAACTTATTCTATTGTAATTGAGAATGAGAATCAAGGCTTGTTTCACGAAAACTCTTATTTTTTCCGTTTTATGTTGATTTTATGCTCTTTCCTAATTGTAAAGATTATTATATAGTACTTATTCAAACACTCCCAGGTTTTATGGCTGATAACGAAGAAAAGCCGAAGAAGTGCCCTCCTGTTCGGCACTTTTCCGGCTTTCATTTAAATTAAGCTTTCAAAAATTCGTGCGAGAGGTCTGAGAAAGGAAATGGCCAAGTCTCTCCAGAAAGATGGATCTTCTCCATTGGTATTCTCTCCAAGTGTTTCTGCTCCATCTTCTTCAAATAAGACACTTTTAGCTATATAGCTTTCCTCTGATTCTGTCAGTATTTGTTCAGCTAAAGCTTCACTCTCGATAAAGACCATGGACTCTGTGCTTAAATAGGCGCTTCTGGCATCGAAATTAAAAGCTCCTACTGCGCTAATGCGGCGATCTGCCACCCATGTCTTCATGTGAAGAGCAGAATTTTGAGGTTGAAACTCATAGTAATCAAGTGGAGATTCGATAAATTCTTGTTTACGGTTCTCTGTCCCACTCTGCCCGATGATATTAGCAGTCGTTGACTCGCCATTAGTCAGCAGTGTGCCAGTTTTAAACGATAGATCTGCCTGTTCCATATCCCTGCGCATGCGGCGATCAGGAACTAACCACGGGGTTTGTATAAATAATTCGTCTTCAGCTTCCTCCGCTAATGTCAGTAAATCACTCCATACTTGGGGTTGCTTGAAGCCTCTTTCTAAACCATTGTGACTCAGCAGTCCGCGTTCTATTTCAACTGAACGATTAACCCAGTCTTCTATCGTACTCGCATGAGGTCTTTTAGTAATCTCCTCTTGGTAATTAGAATGGAGCTCTTCTAATTCCACTTGTATAGTGTCAGCTATGCGGGTCTCCCAAGGAAACATAATACGCCCCTGGTTTTCCGCAAATTCAGATTCCCATAATTCATTATGGTAGGCTTTCATTTGGCTAATTATACCGTCTTCCTGGTCTTCCACATTGCTAATCAATATGTCTCTATCAAAAGAATAGGGTTCTGTTGAATGATTGCGCTGAAAATAAATATCCCCAATATTTCTCCCGCCAATGATGGCATACTTATTGTCGATAATGAGCATTTTGTCATGCAGACGGTTATTTATTCGCCAAGGCTCTAAAACGAAATTCCCGATCGGTTCGTACAACTTGAATTCGATATTCGGGTGCTGATTAAATAAATGAAAAACATCTCTGTACTGGCCTCTTATGCCGTGTGAAACCCCATCCAGTAAATAGCGTACTTTTACCCCTCGGTTGGCCGCATCTAAAATATAAGCGTAAAACTGGTCGACACTGCTCCCCTCATCCATATAATAAAAAGCGACATCTATCGTCTCTTCTGCTTCTTCAATACTATTCACACGGGCTCCATTAGATTCCAAGCCATATTCAAGTAAGGTGACGCGTTCGCTTGTTTCTATAAATTCAAGCGGCCTATCTTCAATTCTTTCTGGTGGGGTCCCTAAAACCGGGATAATACCCGCTGTTATAAACACGTATACTATGTATATGCCTATTACTAGGCCGATGATTTTAAGTCCTTTAATAATAGATGCCTTGTCCATACCTGTTTTTCACTTCCGTTTCATTTCACTATTTTTATCTTAATTGAATTTTTCTCTTACCCGAACAGCTCAGCTATTTCATTTTACCATTTATTGCACTTAAATTTTAGTGTTGTATACTAAAAGAGTGAACATGTTTTGAAAGGACGGTTATAATGAAACCTATCATAGGGATACCAGGAAATATTATAACGAATTTAAATCCACACTACTCAAGTCTCCCGCTGACATACACGCCTCAAGGTTTTGTAGATGCTCTTAATAGAGCCGGTGCTCTCCCCGTCGTCTTTCCTCTTTCGACAGAAGAGAATGCACGAGAATACGTCAAGAGTGTAGACGCTATACTACTAGCAGGTGGCCAAGATGTGTCTCCTCTTTTATACGGAGAAGAACCTCATCTGAAATTAGAAGAAACCAGTCCATTAAGAGACGCTTTTGAAATAGCGGTCATTAAAGAAGCCTGGAAGGAAAACAAACCAATCATGGCCGTTTGTCGCGGTTTGCAAATAATGGCTGTCGCTTTCGGTGGATCTGCTTATCAAGATGTCTCTTTATATCCTGATTTATCTGTCCAGCACGTACAAGCCTCTTCACCCGAAACCGTTTCTCACTCTATTGACATACAGAAAGAGTCCTGGTTAGGAAAGCTTTATGGCGAATTTTTACAGGTCAATTCTTATCATCACCAAGCCATTAAAGAATTGCCAGACGAACTGACGCCAACCGCTTGGTCTAAAGACGGGCTAATTGAGGCCTTTGAAGCCAGTGACGACACGCATCTGGCCATTGGTGTTCAGTGGCATCCAGAACTCATGATTAACCATGACAAGGAAGCTCAGAATTTGTTTGATGCGTTTGTTTTGACTGTTAAAGAATGGAAAGTATCAATGACTGAAAACTAATCTAAAGCAAAACACTCCTTCTGATTAAGAAGGAGTGTTTTTTGGCTCATTATCTTTTTAGTTTTTCAGCAATAATGGAAGCCGCTTTCTTAGGCATGAGGCGATACATGCGGTCCATCATCTTAGCGTCATTTCCTACCATTACGCGGTACGCATTTTCTTCAATAGCATCAACCATCATTTTTGCTGCATCGGGGGCAGTCGTTAATTTATGCTCTCTTCCAGCCGATTCTTCTGATACTTCACGCTCGACCTGAGAGTTTTTCATAATATCGGTTTTTATCGCTCCTGGGAAAGCAATAGTAACACCGACATTGGTGTCCATGAGTTCAGAATGCAAGCCTTCTGTCATCAGTTTAACCGCAGCTTTCGATGCACCGTAGATAGATTGTCCCGGAACAGGTAAGAAGCCACCCATACTCGCTACATTTAAAATATGAGCTTCCGGTCTTTTAAGCAGTTCTGGTAAAAAGCTCTTCACCATATATAGTGTACCGTAGAAGTTGATATTCATCACTTGTTCTACTTTGTCATAGCCTAAGTCATTCACATCAATAAAGGGTTGAATCACCCCAGCGTTGTTGATAATGCCGTCTACCGCTCCGTGTTTCTCTTTCACTTGATCAACAAGCGATTCAATGGCTTCTCTGCTCGTAATATCCACCACATAAGTAGATAACTTATCTTTATAATCTGCAGCTAGACGAGCTGTTTCCAATAGGTTTTCTTCATTAATATCAAGAGTCGCCACTTGAGCGCCTCTTTTAAGTAATTCTAAAACAAGGGCTCTTCCCATACCTGCTCCGCCGCCTGTCACTACTATAACTTTACCGTTTACTTTCATGTTTTCCCTCCTCATTATCTTTCATATATATTATATACCAAAGCGTATGAGAATTATATAGATTTGTTTAAATCTTCACATAATATTTTAAAAGAGGAAGCCTTAATTATAAAGGATTCCTCTTCTATTTGACTGCATTTAAATGACTACTTGTGAAAATCACTAGCTTTCTTTAAATGGCTTACTGACTCTTTTATATTTTCAGATTGTGACACTGCTGACACGACCGCTAAGCCATCCACTCCCGTTTCCCAAACAGAGGCGGCATTGGTTTCATTTATGCCACCGATGGCTACTGAAGGGATAGCTTTGCCTTTGTTCATAGCTTCTTTGATTGTGTCCAGGCCCATTACTTTTTCATGATCTTTTTTTGAACGCGGTTGGAAAGCGGGACCGATGCCTACATAGTCTACTCCCGTTGCAGTCAGTGCTTTTTCATACTGTTCTAACGTATTGGTAGATAAACCGACAATCATTTGAGGACCCACTTTTTTACGGACCTCCAAAATAGATAAATCGTCCTGACCGACATGCACACCGTCCGCTTGAAGCTTCATGGCTAAATCGATATTATCATTGATTATAAAAGGAACAGCAAATCGTCTGCATAAAGCTTGGCAACGTCTAGCCATCTCTTCTAGCTTTAAAGGCTGTCCTTCCAAACTGCCTTCTCCTTTTTCCCGAAACTGAAAACAGGTAATGCCGGCTTCAAGTGCCTGTTCCAACACGACTGGTAAATCGTCCGTATCCTGCGTCCCGGCTATAAAATAAACTTCTAGCATATCTGTGACTGATGTGTTCATAGTCCTTCCTTTCTATACGCCCAATGATTGGTCGGTCCATGTCCATTCCCTATGTCCAAACCGTGTTTAATCGCCGCTTGGATAAAATCCTTAGCCACTCGAAGAGCTTTCTCCACATTGCTATCTTTAGCAAGTTCAGCCGCTATACACGCTGCAAAGGTACAGCCAGTTCCGTGGGTATCTTTTGTCGGAATGCGTTCTGAACTTAACCACAGCTCTCTTCCATCTTCTAAAAGTAAAAAGTCTTCTGCTTTTTCTTCATCAAAGGAGTGCCCCCCTTTAATCACTACATTTTTACTGCCTAAACGTTTCAGTTGGTAAGCGGCTTCTTTCATATCGTCTTTGATCTCAATTGTCAGACCCGTTAAGGCTTCTGCCTCAGGAATGTTAGGCGTAACGACTGTAGCTAATGGCATTAACTCCTCCCGCATGATGGTCACAGACTCTTCCGCCATTAAAGAATGTCCGCCTTTTGCTATCATGACTGGATCGATTATTAAAGGTATATGGGTATATTCTCGGTAAAGAGAAGCCAGCAAGGACATATACTCTCCGTTGACGAGCATCCCTGTTTTAATGGCCGCAATATTAAAATCAGAAAACAAGGAATCCCACTGAGCACGAACCATGTCCAATGGAACGGGGTGAACATCCTGGACACCCAATGTGTTTTGAGCCGTCACTGCGGTTATGATGGACATCCCAAAGACGTCTCTTTCCTGAAAAGTTTTTAAATCCGCCTGGATGCCTGCCCCTCCGCCGCTGTCACTGCCTGCAATCGTTAAAACTTCTTTGACTTTACTCATGTTCAATCGTCTCCTCCTTTGCTTCTTTGCTTAAATCTTCAGCTGTTACCTGAGCCAGTGCATCATGAAAAACTGGTTTGAATGTACCCGGTCCCTTTACTTGACTAGACTTTCCCGCTTGTTCTCCAGAAACTGCAAAGGCCGTATGGGCTGTTACAACGGCCTGGAAAGCTTCAGTTGGGTTTACTCCAATGAATGCGCCACAGACACTGCTTAACATACAGCCGCTTCCAGTAATGCGACCTAATAACTCATGTCCGTTTGTCACTTTAACTGTTTGCACCCCATCGGAAATAACATCTTCTTTACCAGAAATAGCCACAATACATTCTTTTTCCTTAGCCAAAGCTTGGGCCATTTCTTCTCGAGACGCTGTTCCCTCCTTGGCGTCTACTCCTCTTGCTTCCCACTCTACGCCAGCTAAACGCGCTATTTCCGCACTGTTTCCTCTAATCAAGGTAAACTGAATGTCATCAAACAGTTCTTTGACAATCTGCTGTCTAAAGCTTGTCGCCCCAACCCCTACAGGGTCCAATACGACCGGTATACCTAGCTCATTGGCTTTCTTGCCAGCTACTTTCATACTCTCAGCTACTTCTCTCGTTATCGTTCCAATGTTTAATACCAGTGCTTTAGAGACTTGAACGATGTCTTCTACTTCTTCTTTTGCGTAAGCCATGATAGGCGAGGCACCTATGGCCAGCAAGGTGTTAGCCACATCATTGGCGACCACTTGATTAGTCATATTGTGCACTAACGGGTTCTCAGTTCTCACACTTTCTATCAATAATGGATTCATCTCTCTTCTCTCCTTCTTTATAATAAAAAAACTTCTACACTAAAGTAATGTAGAAGAGAAGATAAAGATTCATTAAGCAATTTTTTCGCGAAATAATCTTTAACATAGAGCTTCCCTTCGCTAGCATTACCTAGATCAGGTTAAGGGTCAGGTCTTATCTTTCTCAGCACACATGTGCTCCCCTAGTCGTTTTTTTATTTCATTTGTCATTTACAATCTTAGTCTAGCATAGACCTGTTGTATATTCTATCTTAAAAATGGCTACCTAATTGAATACTCACAGTATAGGTAGCCCACCTTCTTTAACCTAGTTGTTTTCTCCTTCTAAAGGACCGACTTCATCGTCCAAAGCTTCCCAATCAGAGGGATCTACATCGGTTACTTCAACAATCCAGTTAGACTCTTTGTCTGTTTTATTCAATAACTCCGGGTTATCTTCAACTTCTTCGTGTACGGCAGTGATCGTCGCTCGAAAAGGAATCGTGATTTCCGTGACGGCTTTTTCTCCCTCAACGTTTAAAAGAACAGATCCTGTTTCCACCTCTTCTTTTATTTCAGGTAACTCAACAAATATGACTTCCCCTACATCGTCTTGTCCTTTTTCAGACAAGCCTATACGGTATGACGTTTCGTTAATTTTCTCAATCCATAATCCGCTGTTATGATATTTAACTGACATCTTTATTCTCCTTTATTTAACCATGTATTTTCGTATTCAGCTTCTCTAAAACCTGAAGTATAGGTATCGTCATCTATGGCAAATGGGCGTTTGACTACCATCCCATTCGAGGCTAACCAGTCGGCCGCTTGCTCGGTAGACATGTCGGGTAATGTGTCTTTCAGATTATTTTCTCTATAGACATTCCCACTTGTATTAAAGAAAGACTTAATCGTCCGATCAGTATGTTTTAAGATATTTAGCCATGTCTCTTTCGACGGAGTGCTTTCCAATAAACTGATTTCATTATAAGGTACATTATGCTCCTCTAACCATTTTCTTGCTTTTTTACATGTTCCGCATCTTGGGTGACAATAAAAATCCATTCTAATCCTCCTGTTCATCATATCTATTATAAAGGAAGTACAAGTAAATAAAAAGAGCGAGTAACCATTGGCTACTCACTCAGTCTCAGTGTCCATTTATTCATTGATTTCAGGCTTTTCTTTTTCCCACTCTTCTTTTTCGTCACCTTTTAACTTATTGACTTTATAGAGTTTTCGTTTCAGAATCTTTGTTTCGCTCCCTCTTGGATAGCCTGTCCAATCAGAATCTTCCAATTTCTCTTCGTATCTTTTCTTAGCTTCGTAATCGGGAACGGATATATGATTTTTCCATTCGAAAATCATCGCATTCATTAAAGCTCCGAGTAAAATAATCATACTGGATAAGTATAAGAATAGCATCAATGCAATAAAGGCTCCAAATGTAGCGTTGGCTACCGCATCTCCTCCTGCAAAGCTGACATAGATTGAGAAGCCTTGTGTCAGGATTAACCAGCCAATGGTGGCGAATATAGCTCCTTGGTAGGAGTACCTAAGTGTCAAACTGTGATTCGGAACAAAGCGAAACACAATTAAGAAAACTAAAAATAAAATAACAATTAGTACTACCCATCTGAGTAAGAGGAACTCTTGAATAAAGGGTATGGTTACACCTATGGTTTCCTGAATAAATAATAAAATCTCTTCTCCAAAAATAAAGGCAAAGAGCGCTGCGCCAATCACGAGAAAAATACTTATCATGATGACGAGTGATAATATACGCCCGATGATAAAATTGCTTTTCTGAACCGAACCGTACACATCATCCAATACTCTTCTTAAAATGGTAATGACTTTACTAGCTGACCAAAGGGCGGCAAGCAAACCGAAGGAAATAGCTCCTCCGCTTCCACTTTCCAGATAACTTTCAAGTATAGGCTCGATCACGCCATAGATATCTTGAGGAACAAAATCCCCAACTAAGCCGAGTACTTCATTCGTCTCAAATGGCAACAATGGAATGATGTTGGCAATAACAAGTAATATGGGAAATAATGATAGCAATAAGAAATACGCCATTTCAGCTGCACTTTGATTAACCGTGGCCCTTTCCCAATTGGACTGGGCGATTTTAATAAAGCGCAGAAGTTTTTCTTTTTTGGGTATTTTGTCCTCTACTTTTTCTAATTTTTCCAAAGATGACACATCCTTTCAGTCACACGTTTCCTTTCTTCTATAGTATCATATCTCCCTAGACTCTCCCTATTCATAAGCTTTTAAAAAAAGCTCTTAAAATATGGGAGTTAAAACCCGATTTTAAGAGCAGTCATCATCTATTCATCATGTAAATTGTATTCTTCGATAATCATATGCATGCCTTCATCTATGGATTGAGCCGTCCGTTTTTTACCCGATTTCAATTCCACCGCAACTGGGCCGTCTTTTTCTTGTTGGAGCTTGCCTATCACTTTTTTACGAACAACCACTTCCAAGTCAGTGAAGTCATCTGTATTTTTTTTAGTTTCAATTAATTCCACTTCAATTTGCTTTTTTCTTTTAGCCATATGGCATTCCTCCATCTATACTTTCCTATTGACTAAGCATACTAAAAACCTGTCATTCTAGCAAGAGTACGGGGTAAATAAATACTTTCCCCTTCCATAATTAGAACAAATGAATTGTTTTACAGTATAAGGTCATTTATACTAATAATAGGCTTATGTAAAGGAGCACAGACATATGAGGCTAAGTCGATTTGAACTAATAAAAGACTCTAAAGAACGTTTAGGTGTCGAAATGAATGAAGCTATACTGGATATTCTAAAGTTAGCTGATCATCTAAACCAACATGTCCCTAAGACAATGGATGAATTACTTATCAATATACCTAAAGGACTTTCAGAACTTGAAGTGATTATGGAGAAAGCAAATGAATTCAACTTTCCTTTAAAGAATTACTTAATACAAAAGTCCAACATTCATTATCTTCCATTGATTAAAAAACCCGAAAAAATATTAGCCGTGGGTATGAATTACGTCGAACATATTAAAGCCAGAGATGGCGATGTGCCTACGTCACCGATCATATTCAACGTTTTACCCAATTCATTGGCTGCTCATAAGCAAAACATCCCATTGCCGCAAACAGCACAGCAAGTGGATTATGAGGGAGAATTAGTCATTATCATTGGAAAAGAAATTAAGAATGCCTGTAAAAAAGTGGCTCAAGAAGCTATTTTAGGCTACTCCATAGGAAATGATTTGACTGATCGTTCTCACCAGTTCCAAACATCTCAATGGCTGATTGGAAAAACCTTTGATTACTTTTCACCTGTTGGCCCTGTCTTAGTGACGAAAGATGAAATAGAAGATGTCCAAAACCTATCCATCGTGACGAAGCGAAACGATACAGTTGTACAGAATGGTTCAACAAAGGATATGTTGTTTTCGGTCGTAGACATTGTCAGTTATACATCTCAATATATGACTCTCAAACCCG
Organism: Alkalibacterium iburiense; assembly: GCF_039521845.1. Classification (NCBI taxonomy): domain Bacteria; kingdom Bacillati; phylum Bacillota; class Bacilli; order Lactobacillales; family Carnobacteriaceae; genus Alkalibacterium; species Alkalibacterium iburiense. Next base: position 12,331 of record NZ_BAAACW010000117.1, on the reverse strand, counting down.
GAGATATGATTTTCACCGGTACGCTACAAGGAGTTATTAATGAAAATAAAGTGAATCCTCAATGGCTAAAACCGAATGAAACAATTGAAGTTATGATTGAAGATATTGGTGAATTGTCGAATACCCTAGTTTAATCCAAAGAAAAGAGGCCATCCCTTTACCGGTGATTGCCTCTTTTTTTACTTTTATATTATTCTTTTTCACCTTCGAAAGCACGTATATGACGTGATTCTGATGTAACTTTTCCATCTTTAGACTGGAATGGATAACGTAAACCTAATGCATGTTTCGCTATTTTTACCGAGTGATCTGACATTCTTTCTAAGTTAGACACGATATCAACAAACAAGATACCGTCTGATGGCAAGCCTTCCCCTTTGTTTAAACGGTTAATGTATTTGCGACGAATATCTTCTTCTAATCGATTCACTTCTTTTTCACGTTTCAAAACTTTGCCTGCTAAAGAATAACTGTCCTGAATAAAGGAATTTATCGCATCTTCAATATTTTGTTCGACTAAAGCAAACAAAGCGACAAGGTCTTCATCATAAAAGATTTTTTCCGGTTCTACACCTTTCGCTTTAGCTGCTTTCTTGCTTGCTTTTACTGCTTCATTCACGTTACTGATGATGTTTTCAGAATGATCCCCTATACGTTCTAGATACTTCGTAATATCCATCATCTGAGAATGCTCAATAGCCCCTTTAACCGGCAAATCCTCAACAGTAATTTTCATTAAATATTCAGTTAAACGAGTATCAATATTATTCACAACTTCTTCTAGGTGAAGAGAATTAGCTAAATGTTCATCCTGTTGTCTTTGATAATACTTGTACATTTCTTTGTATTCCTGAACAACGAAGTCTCCCATTTGCCCTAATTCCAATTTTGCTTGGTTTAAGGCAACCGAAGGAACGGCATTAATAATCGAATAATCAAGTGAAGAATTGTATTCAATGAGTGCATCTTCACCAGGCACTAGTTTGGTAACCACTTTTGCTAGGTAATCAATGAAGAACATCTGAATAACAACATTGGATACATTAAACAATCCATGTGAAAAAGCAATACGCATAGGCGCATTCAAGTTCAAAATAGGTGATATGGCATATATCATTCGAGTAAACGGCGCAAGCAACAGTAAGATGATAATTGTACCTAATAAGTTAAATATCACGTGAGAAGCCGCTGTACGTTTAGCAGCGACACTTCCACCTAAGGCTGCTAGCACAGCTGTAATGGTCGTCCCGATGTTGCTTCCAAATAATATAGGCAAAGCCCCTTCTAAAGCAATTTGCCCTTGCGCATATAACTCTTGTAAAATCCCAATACTTGCACTGGAACTTTGAACGATGAATGTGAAAACAGTTCCTACTCCCACACCAAGGGGGACATTTGTAGAAAAGTTTACCATTAAATCACGGAATGCCTGCAAACTTCTCAGTGGATACATGGCGTCTCCCATGAGTTCCAGTCCGAAGAACAGGGCACCAAAACCGAACACAATCTGCCCAATACTATTAATATTTGGCTTGCTCGAGAAGAAGATTAAAAATGCTCCGAATGCTAGTATTGGCAACGCATAGGCTCCAATATCCAGCCCAATAATAAAGGCAGTAATCGTCGTTCCAATATTCGCTCCCATGATCACGCCGATTGCTTGCCTCAGTTTCATAAATCCGGCACTGACCAGTCCTACAGCTAAAACTGTGGTTCCGGACGAACTTTGAATAGCAATAGTCACAACTATCCCCGCTATAATGGCTCTTATAGGCGTGGCCGTAAATCTATTTAAAATTTCACGTAAACTATCTCCAGCAGCTTTTTGCAGGCCATCTCCCATATACTTTAAACCGAAAAGGAAAATACCTAAACCACCGAAAAATGTAAACAGTATTTGTTGTATGTCCACTCATAACCCTCCATATTAGTATTACTTTCAATTGAATGCTCTAACAACTGTTTGTAACCTACAGTTCGTTTCTTATACCGTTAAAACACTCTACCTCCTATAATAAATGTAAAGCTAATGTAAATGAATAGTAAAACTGTGAATGAGAGATTTCTAATAATGCTTGTTACCCCTATGTAAGCGATTCATTTTAATCAAACGCAAAAAGCGAACTATTTCACTCTCCCTATTTAATAGCCTTCGGAATTTATAAGTAAATTCATTATCTTATGCGTTTACATTTTTGCTGAACAATCACATCATTAAAGGTTAACAAATGAAGTATAGCATAAACTGTTCACATTTTATTAACAAATTAGTTTTTCCTTAGCCTAAATAACACTAATTATTTACTTGCAAAAATAAAAGCGAAGATTTTAATCTTCATTCCCAAACACTCTATCCTATCATCCTGTTTGAGTGATGACGGCCAAAAAAAAACAGTAAAAGAAAAGAATCAGCTTCTTCTCTTTTACTGTTGTGAGTATCATATAGCTCTGAGTAATTTTTCTCTTTTCTTTTTGTAAAGGGGCACTTCATCCTTATGGCAATAGATAAAGTGGTTAGGAGCAACCTCATGCAAGCGGACATGTTCCAAGTCTTCATAGTGATGGTATTCGGGATTGTACTCTGTTCTTACACGGTTTCTTTCTGTTTCCGGATCCGGTGTAGGAATAGCAGAAAGTAAAGATTCTGTATAAGGGTGCAAGGGTGCCTGGTACAATTCGTCAGAATCAGAAATTTCTAAAATCCGCCCTCTGTTCATGACCCCAATTCGGTCACTGATGTATTTCACCATAGACAAATCGTGAGCGATAAATAAATACGTTAAGTCATGGTGCTCTTTCAGCTCTTTTAAAAGGTTCACCACTTGAGCTTGGATGGAGACATCTAAAGCAGATATGGCTTCATCTGCAATAATGAAGTCCGGTTTGACGGCTAAAGCTCGGGCTATACCGACTCGTTGACACTGCCCACCAGAAAACTCTTTCGGATAGCGGTTAGCAAATTGCCTATTTAAACCGACGGCATCCAATAATTCATACACTTTCTCAGTCCGCTCTTTACTATTTTTCTTTAGCCCGTGAACTTTCAAGGCGCCTCCGATGATTTCTTTGACAGTTAATCGCGGATTTAAAGACGCATAGGGATCCTGAAAAATCATTTGCATGGATTTTCTAAAGTCTAACATATTCTTTCTCTTCTTTATTTTGGTTATATCCTGACCTTTGTACAGAATTTGCCCATCTGTTATGTCTCCTAGTTTAATTAAAGCACGTCCAGTTGTGGATTTGCCACTTCCGGATTCGCCGACTAGGCCAAAGGTTTCGCCTTTATAAATCGAAAAACTGACATCTTCGACCGCTCGGACTTCTGTTTTCTTGCCTGCGTTGAAATAGTTTTTCAACTGCTTCACTTCAACAATCGCTTCTCTTTCTTTAGGATTGGCTACCAACCGCTTCCCCTCCTATCCCTTCAGACATTGCCTTTCCCATGGCTACTCTATGAAACTTCTCCTTTCTCTTTCTTACTTCTTCAGGTGGTGTCACTTGAGGTGCCTCTGGGTGCAGCAACCAGGTTTTCGCATAGTGCGTCTCCGACACTTGAAACAATTCCGGTTCTTCGTAAAAGTCAATCGCCAGAGCGTATTCATTTCGAGCCGCAAACGCACAGCCATCAGGCGGGTTCAGTAAATTAGGCGGGGAACCAGGAATAGTATACAAGCTTGTTTGACCCACGTCTAAAGTGGGCATGGAAGCTAATAAGCCCCAAGTATACGGGTGCATCGGATTATAAAAAATGTCATCCGCCGTCCCGACCTCAACGATTTGTCCTGCATACATAACCGCCACTCTGTCAGCCATCTGTGCGACCACACCTAAGTCATGCGTGATAAAAATAATTGATGTATCCAGTTCTTCCTTTAATACATTCATTAAGTCTAAAATCTGTGCCTGAATAGTCACATCCAGTGCGGTTGTCGGTTCGTCCGCGATCAGAATCTTCGGTTCACAGGCCAGAGCTATGGCTATCATCACTCGTTGCCTCATCCCACCAGAAAATTGATGAGGGTAGCGATTATAAGTCTGCTCTGGCTTATGAATGCCGACTAAATCCATCAGCTCGACTGCTTTCTTCTTTGCTTCTTCATTGGTTAAGTTCTGATGAGCGATAAGGGGTTCAGCAATCTGCTTCCCCACTTTCATCGTTGGATTCAGAGACGTCATGGGATCCTGGAAAATCATCGCGATTTCATTACCTCTCACTTTTTGAATCTCATCTTCTGTTAAATCCAATAAGTTTTGCCCTTCGAATAAAATCTCTCCTTTTTCAATAAGGGTGTTCTTTTTAGGCAATAAACGGTTAATCGCTTTGGTCGATACAGATTTCCCACTACCCGACTCGCCAACAATGGCCAGTGTTTCTCCTTTTTTTAATTCAAAGGATACACCTCTGACTGCTTTGACGACTCCTTCAAATGTCTGGAATGAAATGGCTAGATCTTTCACTTCCAAAATAGTATCCTTTTTCATCCTTTCACCTCGTTCTTTCCATGCGTGCCTTTTATTCATCAAGTGTCCACTCATGCAGGTCATACAGCGAACCTGCCCAGTATTCTTTAATGCCTCCGTTTAAGCCTTCTACTTTCACTCCAAATTGAGAGTCAGAGTAAAGGGGAACGATTGGCATTTCTTCTTGCAAATGAACCTGCAAATCAGAATATGTTGCAAAACGGTCTTCAAATGTCGTACCAGCCATTCCTTCTTCCAGCAAGCTGTCAATCACCGGGTCTTCGATAGCCATGTTATTATTTGGAGCGCCGGTTTGAATATAGCTGGCCACATTCGGGTCAACTGTGTGCCCGTACCCCATTAGACCAATATCGTAATCCAAGTCTTGAGCCATAGCGAGCCAAGTAGGGAAGTCGTAATTGGAATGATTGACCGATACACCAATATCAATGAGCCATTGTTCAATTAAGTTCCCCACTTGTTCACGCACCGCATTTCCAGTTGGCACGACAAATTCAAGCGGTGTATCAAAATCAAAGTCGGCTTCTTCCAACAGTTCTCTTGCTAAATCCGGATTGTACTCAAGTGGTTCTACAGTCTCATCTTTATAGGGACTCGCGGATGAGTACATCGAACCCAGAACTTCTCCTTTTCCTTCCAGCAAATTGTCGATAACAACATCTAAGTCAAAGGCATAGGCGAAAGCTTGACGAATTTTAGGATCCGAAAACTTCTCGTTATTAATAATCATATACTGACCGTTAAAACTTGGGTTCTCGTCCACTTGTACACCATCAATCTCTTCCAGTAAGCTGACGTCTTGAGCAGGAACCGTTCCGATTCCGCCGCCCGCTGCCATATGCAAATTGCCGGCTTGGAACTCAGTAATAAGCGCTGTACCGTTCATGATTCTAGCGTAGACAGTCTCAATATTCGGTGCTCCGCGGTGATAGTCCGGATTCGCTTCTAGGTGAACATAATTATCATTGTCATATTCCACAAATGTATACGCTCCACTAAAGACAGTGGGTTGAGTAGCCGCTTCAGAGTTTGAGATATCGGCTACATCCATCTCTCCAAAGATGTGCTCAGGTGCTACAAGAACTTGGAAGCCAAGAAATTCTGAAATGTAGTTCAAGTCAACCGGATTTTTCGTCGTTACCGTCAGTGTTTTATCATCAAGGACCTCAACTCCTGGTAATTCGTCAAATTCGTCTAACCGGACACCGGAGGCATTCGTGCCTTCAATCATCGCCACAGCGGTTCCTAATGTTGTTTCAACGTTCGGGTCCGCAATGGTATTCAGTGTAAAAGCCACGTCATGCGCTGTAATGGGTTCTCCATCTGACCAATAAGCGTCCTCTTGTACTGTCAGGGTAAAGACTTGATTATCGTCCGTTTCCATAGTCGCTAAGCCAGGCTCAAAGGAATCCGCTGTCGGCATAACGAGAAGACTGTCATAGAAAAAGCGTTGAATCCATGTGCCAGCTACTCCTGGTCTATAAAAGGGATTAAAGCTGTCTGGCGCATTAGTTAAACCGATCATCAAAGTTGATCCGTCATCATCTTCCGTCTCAGGTAAGCTTCCTTCGGGTTCTGACCCTTCGACTGAAGCATCTTCTGGATCGGGTACATCTCCTCCATCGCCACAAGCCGCAAGTAAAACAGATGAGGCTAACAATACCGTTGAATAGCGTAATACTTTTTTCCAATTAGACATGTTTTTCTCTCCTTTTTCTTATATAGAACTTGGACAACCATTTATGTTTTTGTTTCGCCTTCAATGGCTTCTCTTAAACCGTCTCCAATAAAGTTAATGACTAATACCGCAATAAAGATTAATATTCCTGCTGGAATCCAGCGCCATGGTTGCGACGTTAAGACTCTTAATGATTGAGCCTCAGACAAAATATTTCCCCAGCTCGGTCTCGGTTTGGTGACCCCAACTCCTAAGAAACTAAGAGACGCTTCTGTCATGATGGCTGAGGCTATTCCAAAGGTTGCATTAACCAGAATCGGTGATAAGACGTTCGGTAAAATATGAATAAATAAGACACCTGGAGCGGAGTAACCTGTCGCCACAGCAGCAAGCACAAAGTCCTGTTCTTTTAAAGTCAACACTTGCCCTCTCACTAAACGACACAACTGCGGCCAACTCAGGGCTCCTAATACAAAGGTCACGACCCAAATCCCTGACCCCAGCAAGGAGACTAAGGTTAAAATAACCATGAAAAATGGAAAAGACATAAAGGCTTCGGTTAAGCGCATGATGACACTGTCAATGAAGCCGCCAAAATACCCGGACATGAGACCTAAAGTGGTTCCAATCACAACGTAAATCGCTACTGATCCTATTCCTACAATCATCGATACTTGTGTGCCATGGATTAAGCGGGTTAACACATCTCGGCCAATTTCATCTGTCCCCAAATAAAAGGTGTCATAAGGAGCAGCCTGGAACCGGCCAACGGATGCGTCTCTCGGATGCGGAGCCAACTGTTCCGCAAACACAGCCGTGAGGAGTAAGAGAATAAAGATGCCTAAACTAATCATCGCCAGTTTGTTTTTCGCAAATCGTTTCATGACTGTTTTAATATAACTATCTCCATCTGTCGCAACCTGATCTGCAGCTGTGTCCGGAAAATTCAAGCGCTCAGAAGCATCCACTAAATGAAACAGGGCTTCCGTATTTCTATTGCCAACATTTTCTGCCATAAGGCTGTACTCCTTTCTAATCGTATTTAATTCGAGGGTCAACGACCGCATACATAATATCGACGAGTAAATTTGCCAGTAACACGACCACCGCTGATAAAATAGTCACGGCCATTAATATCGGGTAATCCCGCTGGTTAATAGCGACTATCGTTAAGCGGCCTAAGCCCGGCCACTGGAAAATCTGTTCCGTTACAATCGCTCCTCCGACTAAGCGCGGCAAGTCTGTTCCAATAATAGTGATGACTGGAATCAAGGCATTTCTTATTCCGTGTCTGGTTAAAATCACTTGCCTCGCTAAACCTTTGGCAGTGGCTGTTCGAATATAGTTTTCACCGTATACCTCTATCATCGTCGCCCGCATGTAACGGGTCATATTAGCGATATAAAAGGCCGACAGCACACTGACCGGTAAAACCAAGTGGTGCAATGTCGTCAAAAGTCCGCCTTCTTCCCCAAGTTCAGACATCCCGCCTGTCGGGAACCAGCCAAGCTGGACAGAAAATATATATATCAGTCCTAAGCCTAAGAAAAAGTTAGGAATGGACACGCCGACAAAGGACCCTCCTGTTAACAGCGTATCGATCCACGTCCCTTGTTTTCTCGCACTGATAATGCCTAAAGGGATCGCTATGATATAGGAAAATAAGAGAGTGGTTCCCATGAGTGTTACGGTTGGAATGAGACGAGATATCAAAATAGGTAAAACTGGATAACGGGTTGAAAAGGATTGACCCAAGTCTCCCCTCAACGCTCTGCTTAGCCACCTTAAGTATTGAACCGGATATGGCTGGTCTAAACCAAGCGCACGTCTTGTCGCTTCAATTTGCTGAGGCGTTGCATCAGGCACAACGTATAAATCTGCAGGATCCCCGGGCGCTAGATTGACTAGGACAAAGGCCCCGATTGAAATCATTAATAATACCGGAATAGCTGTTAACAGGCGTTTTAAAATATACTTTTTCATATCATCCCTTCTTTCTTGACTTAAATATTCCAGCTCGTTTCAGGCAATAAATACTCTGCAATAATGCCTAGAAAGACTTCACCTGATCTCAGTAGAGCTCGTTCATCTATTTCAAATTGAGGATGGTGATGCGGGTAAGCCTCTTCTTTTTCAGGTGGCTGAGCCCCTACCCTTAAAAAGGCACCCGGTTTTTCTTGAACAAAGTAAGAGAAATCCTCTCCTCCCATTTGCCCTTCTACTTCTAAAACGTCCTCGTCTGAAAAGAGGGACGTTAAACGCTGTCTGACTCTCTCGACTTCTTCAGGCGAATTGACAATGGAAGGGTAGCCTTCGGTGTAGTCGAGTTCGATGCTCGCATCAAAAGCAGCCGCAATCTGACTACTCATCGCTTTTAGTTTCCTTTTAATAATAGACTGGATGTCTTCATTTAAAGTTCGAACCGTTCCTTTAATTTCGGTTGTATCCGCAATAATGTTATAGGCGTCTCCACCAGATTTGAATTCCGCAAAGGTTAAAACAGCGGGTTGGGTCGGGTCTGTCATTCGGCTGACGATATGCTGTAAAGCCGTCACGATTTGAGTGCCCACAATTAAGGCATCGCTTGTGTCATGAGGGGCAGCCCCATGTCCGCCTTTCCCTTGCACTTTTAAATGAAAGGTGTCTGAGTTTGCTGAACCGTAATCGTAAGTCACAAACACCTTGTTCAACGGTTGAGTGGCTCCTAAGTGAATACCGAAAACATAATCCACGTTTTCCAGTGCGCCGTCTTCGACCATGGATTTCGCTCCACCGGGTAAAACTTCTTCGGCATGCTGATGCAATAAAACGACATCCCCATGCAAATCTGCTTTAAATTTATTTATGACTTTAGCCACACTTAGCAAGGAAGCCGTATGTCCATCGTGTCCACACGCATGCATAATCCCTTCATTTTGGGACTTAAATGGCTTCTCTCCTTCTTCTACTATTCGCAAGGCATCAAAGTCTGCTCTTAAAGCAACGGTTGGACCCGGCTGACCCCCTTTTATGCGAGCCACTATCCCGTAGCCGTTTCCGACATGTGTTCTTATATCTTCGATTCCAAAGGATCGTAATTTTTCTCCTATATAACGAGCTGTTTCTTTTTCTTCAAAAGAAGGCTCTGGATACTGATGCAGATGCCTTCGCCAAGAAACCGTTTCTTTATACGTGTGTTCTAATTCTTTTTTCCACTTTTCAAAAGTCATGACCGTTTTCCTCGCTTTCGTTTATGAATGATGAGGCTTGACTGCTTCGGATGATGCTTCAACTAAAGAAGACGGCTTAGGCACTAAGTAGTCATCTACAATAGCCACAAAGCACTTCGCTCCCAGCAAAAGAGCACGTTCATCAAAGTCAAACTTCGGATGATGGTGCGGATAGACTATTCCTTTTTCTTTGTTTCCTGAATGAATAAAGAAATAAGAACCCGGCTTTTTCTGGAGAAAATAAGCAAAGTCTTCCCCGCCCATTCTCATGGGAGTTTGTTCTACAAGAATACCGGTTAGCTGCTGTTCAAAGATGTCCTTTATTCTTTCCGTTTCTTCTATAGGATTGTATAAAGCAGGATACCCTCGCTCATACGTCACTTCAGCTGATGCCCCGTGCGCTTCACATATCGTTTGGGATAGAGTAGTCAGTTTGTCTTCCATCATGTTTCTGACACCTGCATCAAAGGTTCGAACAGTGCCTCGCAATTCGGCTTTATCTGCAATAACATTATGTGCCCCATCTCCCGCTCTCAAAGATGAAACCGTCAGAACGGCTGACTGTTTCGGGTCTTTCTGGCGACTTACTAAACTCTGGAGTTGATTCACCAAATAAGAAGCGACGACGACCGAATCCACCGTCGTGTCTGGATGGGCAGCGTGACCGCCTTTGCCTTGAACGGTAATTCGAAAGAAATCAGGCGCTGCCATCGCATAGCCCGGACAATAAGAGACTGTCCCGTATTCTAATGGGGATCTGAGATGCAAGCCGTATACGGCATCCACATCATCGAGCACCCCATCTTTCACCATCGCATGTCCTCCACCCGGCAGGACTTCTTCGGCATGCTGGAAAATAAATTTAACGGTTCCCGCTAGTTTATCTTTATAAGGAAGGAGGGCTTTGGCTACACTTAATAAGATAGCCGTGTGACCATCGTGACCACAAGCATGCATCACTCCTGGATTTTGGGAGGCAAAAGGCAGCCCTGTTTCTTCCTGAATACGCAAAGCGTCGAAATCTGCTCGAAAGCCAATCGTTGGACCCTCTGCTTCACCTCTTAAATAAGCAACAATGCCTCCTCCACCTACTTCTTCTTGTATGTCTTGGTAGCCACATTCTTTTAAGCGCTGCACGATGAAACGACGCGTTTGGTATTCTTCAAAGGAAGGTTCCGGATGTTCGTGTAAATGCCGTCTCCAATCCACTGTTTCTGAAAAGTTAGCCTCTAACTCTTTATTCAACTGATTTAAAAACATATAAGTCACTCCATTCACTTGTATGAATAATGAGGATATTCCAATCTTTCTTATTATTTTTTAATTTTATTCATCTAGCCCCTTCCTGTCAATCTTTTTTTGAGGGTTTCATCATTAATTTCTCATTTTATTTTAATATTAAGCAAGAAAGAGCATGTATAACCATACATAAAGCGCTACCACGTGTATATGTGACAAAATTGTGAATAGTGTCATAATGATGTCTCCCTTTCCTTTTTCAATGGTGTCCAACATTTGAACAAGTAAAGGCAAGTTTATGAAATGTCGCCCTATTTTATATACATTTTGTAAGTGAGACCGTAGAATAATAAGTAAGATAAAGCATAAACCTGGGATTCACGAGGTTAATTGGCTGGAGGGAAATTTATTGGAAAAAGGCATGCAAGATGAGTTTGAAGAATTCAAAGAATTTGCTCAATCAATGGGTCTGTCTCCAAAAGAATATGCAGTAAGCCTACACAAGAAAAATAAGGCTACGAAATCCATTCTTCTTGAAAACGGATATGATTTTAAATCCTTTGTAAATACGTTTCATGAAACACTTGATCAACTCACGCTTTACAAAGAGTCAGATGCTAAGAACGAAAGCTGTGCCCATTACAACTTAATGAAGCGTGTGACGAATCTTCTACTGACAACAAGCAAAGATCCTATGATGCTGGCTCAGTTATACGAATACGACTTGAAAGACTCTCTGTTTTCTTCTGAATACAAAGCAAACTAAATAGGTACTTAAAGAAGCCGCGATTCAGTCATTGGATCAAGGCTTCTTTTTTATGCGCAGGCTGTGCTATAATAAAAGCACACAAACCCTTATATGAAAGTAGGAATGATTATGGCTGGCTTTAATTTTAATAATTTTCTGCAAGGGGCAATGGGCAATTATTCGGAAAAAACGATTGACGAACTAAACCAGGAATATGGCATGTATTTGTTTGAAGATGAAACCATTACGATGGGTTTCCAACTCATTCGTGATGCTTTACTGATTACATCTTTACGTATTATATTTATTGACAAGCAAGGCGCAACCGGAAAGAAGACTTCTTTCAAGACCATTTTCTTAGATTCTGTCATTAATGTGGAAATGGAAACAGCTGGAGTCGGAATCGATGACAGTGAAATTACGATAACCTTTATTGAAAACGCTTATCAAAAATCAAATAATGAACTCTTGAGAGAAGCGACATTTGAATTTCCGAAACGAACTGATCTCACAGAAATTTATCGCGTTTTAGGTAATATCAGTGTGAATAATAGAGAGCGGATTAATAGGTAAGCTGAAGGATTATACTTAAGTTATCTCCTTTGACAGATTTTGAATGAAGGGGGCACCTTGATTCATGTGGCACTTTTAAGAGGGATAAATGTCGGTGGTAAAAATAAATTCAGTATGGCGGCCCTCAAGAATGCTTTCAAAGCCGAGAGCAAAAATGTCTCAAAAAGTGGACTGTCTAAACGCGTGGGTACAGAAATCTATAAGAAGATGACCATTCGTAACGTGCATACGGTGCGAAAAATCTATCTATTGATGATGGAGTTAAAAGATTCGCTCCTGTAACCTATTTTCTTCTATTGAAGAGTAAGAGATTTCCTAGTGAATCTCTTGTTAGTGTAAAATAGTTCTCGGTAAGTGATCAATCGTTCATTGGACAAAAAGAAACGAGACCTTTATTCT
>NZ_BAAACW010000116.1:0-10011 GCF_039521845.1 Alkalibacterium iburiense | reverse complement strand
AAAATCGCACTGTTAACAAGGAAAAGTAGTAAACCGGTTAGGTTTTGACACCCTAACCATAGTATCTTAAATGAACATGTTTAACTCATATAATGAAAACAACCCCTATAATTATTAGATTTTACTCTAACTTCAGGGTTGACACCTTACAAAAGGTCTATTGTATTAATACAAAGAGTGAATTGTTTTATTTGGAATTTTTGTACTATCCTGATTCATACATTTCTCTGATATTATATTACTCTTAGCTGTCTCTGTATACTGCACATAGGCTATAATGACACCCCAATAAACCCATTGCCATTCTATTATTATATTTGATGCAGAGGATAGAGATGAGAATATGAAACTCACTACATAGGCAAATAAATATAAAGAAGCAGTTTTTACAAAAGGATTCTTACTATATTTATGAGATACGTATAATTGTCTGAGAATATAAATATACATGATGATATATAATGTAAATGTAATTAACCCGTACCCTGTCAAAATATCCATAAACCAATTGTGTATATTCGGTGCATCTACTTCAAGCACAGGATAATGTGTTAACCAATGCTCGACATTACCAGCACCTACTCCGAGACCAAAATGTTTTAAAACATAAATAAATCCATTTATTATCATATTTATTCTATAGAGATTCGATCCTCCGTGGCTGATAAAAGCTTGCAGCTCGCCATATATGGCTTGACGAACAGACGAAAAAGCAAAAAAGACAATAATTCCTACTGAACTTAGTGTTAAAGTAGCATAAACTAAGTAAGTGATTACCTTTCGATTTAATACTTTTAAACAAACAATTGTAAGTATAAATACAATGAAAGCTAATTGATTACCTCTAGAACCTGTTCGATATAATAAGAGTATGGTTGCTAAAATTGAAAATATGCTTGTGAGTTTAAGCCAATTCCTTTTGGAAAGCTTAAAGAATATACAAGAAAAAGGTATAATGGCAAAGATAACTGTAGAATAGTCATTAATATTAGCAAAAGTCGAATAAGGTAACCTGTTTGTCCAACTAGTTGCAAATTGAGCCGCTCGATTGCTACTTAATCTTGCCCAGATATAGTGATTGGTCATTATTTCATATATTCCAATAAGTTGATGTAGAACTATCATTAAGAAGACTATCAAAAATAATCGTTTGATATCACTCTCTGTTTTAGCAAATGAACTTATAATAAAGATTGAAAACACTCCACAACCTACGAAGAATATACCATTGACCCACCTCGAAATATCGCTAACCCATAATATCGAAATGACCGCTGAAAATAACCAAAAGAGATAAATTAAACGGTACTGAAGTTTTTGCCTTTGAAACGTACTTTCAAGTATAGAATGATTTTGGAACATTAGAAGTATCCCTAACCCAAATATAGTGATTAACATAATCCGGTAGATTGATACCTTCGCAACACCTATATCAATGGCTAAAATATGTGCACCTAAAAACACGGATGCTACTAGCAAGTAAGTTAATTTTTTCATAAGACACCTCAATCAACATATCGCTATATCTCAACGATTTTCACCCTAACATCAGGATACAATTTCAAGTCTTTTCTTTGGGAATGATACCAATCTTTAGTCGTTTCATTTCTCTTAACTAAAAACACAAATTCATTGTACTGCTCACTAATAGGTAACTCTGAAATTTGTTTTGTAATTTTTACATTTTTCGAATCGTATTGTACTATTTTATCCTTTAAAGTCTGATCTAAATCATTTTCCGACAATACCACCAGAGAATCAAAGTCGCTGTTTAGAATATCAAATGCAACTTTATCAATTGAAGCCCCGCTATCTTCTTTCATATAAATTTCGTCGCTTGCCCATCCATAGGTAAATCCGTAACGAATTTTATTGCTTAGCAAAACTTTTAAAACAGCTACAAATATACCAATACCAATTCCGATGACTATGCCCACAATCGCTTGAATTAATACATTTCGTACCGATAGTTGACCAACAGTCATAGATAATTCTTCCTCATCAATAATATCTGGGTATGAGAGAATGTAAACATTTTTATTACTAAGAAATTCTAAATCATTGTCTTCTAGCCATTCTGTATAAGCATCAGCTACTGCTAAATTTTCTTCATCAGATCCTATATTAACAGTGACTTCCATTAGATTGCTTGATGTATTTCTTTCAATATTAATAGGGTCCTCAGGAGTATATATAGTTTCGTTTTCTTCAGCAAATTCTTCTAATACAGTTTCAATATCTACTTGTGTCATATTTTCTATTTCTCGGATAACTTCTTCTTGCGTCAACATGATTTCAAGTAAATATGAATTGGTGAAAGCACCTTGTAATTCTTCCTCTAAATATATATCAAACTGTGCAGGAGTAGTAATTATTTCTTCTTCACCTTCTTCTGTACTCTGAAAATCAGATTGCATAATAAACAATACGGCTACAGACAAAGCTGAAATGATGATTGTGATTAATGTGATTAACCATTTTTCTTTTTTTATTAAATCCCATAACTCTAAGATAAATGTCTTAATGTCCATTATTTACTCCTCTGTTATTTTTTAGCAAATTTAATTAAATCTTTTAACTCTTTATTAAAAGCTAAGGATACCAAAACAATATATACAAAGTAAATCAAAAATCCAAATACTATGTTAAATGATGTTGCAGTAATGTAAAATACAATTAAATGACTAGCTAATAAAAGTAATTCTTTATTGGAACTTTTCAGGTAACTATATTCAACTCTAGTCGCATAAATAAACCAAAATATATAACAAAAAGTAGTGGCAAATGCTATAGCTAATAAATTTTGAGTGATTAGATAGACTAATCCAACTAAAGCAAATGAGGATGCAGCAAATATGAGACTGTCTTTAAAATATTTCATTTCGCTTCGCCGAGATTTGTATAGATTGGCAATCAGTATTTTAGATACCATAATATAAGGAATCGCTATAAATGTCACTGATAATAATGATAAAGAATCTATATAGTCTGTCAAAAAGAACTCAATTATTCTTTTAAATACAAAGAAACCCAGTCCTCCAAACACACCTAAGAAAATGGAAATACGCTTTGTTAAACGTAACATATTTCTATCTTCTTTTTTGGAAATTATATTATAAAAGACCATTCCTACAGCATTAACTATGAGTAAAATTACATTTAAAATTGAACTTTGAAAGGAATACTGAGCGAACTCTTCAATGCTAAAACCAAAATTAACCACCCAGCTCCCAACATTTCCGACAAAAGTGAGGGACATATTAGCAATTAAGATGAAAAAGCCTACTTTAAATATTGAAAATTTATTTTTGAAATTCCAAGTTGAACTAAATCCATATTCTTTATAAAATACGTACTCATAATATAAAAACACAAGAAGGTAACTCAAGACGCTCATGAATATGTAGACGAGATAGTTTTCAGATCTTAATACAAATACTCCAAACAAGAGAAAGCCTACATAAAATATACTTTTATAAATATTTCCATTCGCAAACACTTTGAAATTCCCGACTGCTTGGGAAAAGTTTTGATGATAGGTTTTTATAGTAATGAATAAAGTTGAACAGGCAAAAAATGCAATAATATAATCTTGCATAATCAATCCATATATAATCATTGGTAAAAAGATTATAAACTGAAACAGCCTAATAAAATTATGCTCAGAATGAACTTCTTCCCTGTTAACTTTATCCGGATCTACCCCTCCATATTTAATGTATATTCCATCATTAAATCCCAGATTAAACAAATAAACAAAGCTTAAATAGAGGGTATATTCTTTATAGTGACCATAAGCAGCCAAAGATAATACCGCAGGCAATATAAATCCTACGATAAAACTACTTCCAAAATTAGCTATATTAGCTATAGTCACTCTTAAAATGTTTTTAAACAATCTTATAATCTCCCTTAGATTAAAACGTTAATTAATTCTACTATCTAAATCGATTGATATTATACTTTGCTAAGCTGGCTAAGTAATAACTATACTGATTTTTACTAAAAATACTGCCCAGTTTGTTACCAGGGTTAAAAGGAAATTCAAGTAGTTCTGGCCATTTTTTTTCAATAATCTCTTTATGAAAAGAACGACTAGTTCGTTCCTCTCTAGAAATACTTATCCATAATTTAATTAGATAACGGCAATTAAAAATATAAAATGGATTTGAAAACACATCATAATTATTAGCATTATTAGGCAACCAACGTCCAAATCTATATTCCCAGAAAAATAAATCAAATTTAGACACATCATAATCATTTTCAGCATCTTTTATCCACTTTTTTATATGCTTTTTGTTATTCTTAGAATAATTATGTGTTTTAGTATTTAAATAAAATAAAGTGGCCAGTTTTTCTGAATAATTTTTCCCAAAATTACTTTTCACAATTGGAATAATATCACCTGCTAAAAATTGTCTATGTGATAGAGGGGATTCCGATAATGAAAATCCATTTTCGAGAATTCTTTCATTTTGCTGATAATCTAAGATTTTTGTAAGTTTATTTAAAGCGGTCTTTTCAATTGGAATTCGTTCAATAGCATGGTGTTCTAAGTTTAGTTTTTCTGCCATTCGTTTTGGTACTACTAAGTCCCAATTCTCTTCATCCCCTTTATCATAAAAGGTATATAACGGTATATCAGACACATGGTCTTTCATTAAAGCCAGCAATAATCTACTATCTAAACCCGATGTGATAGGTAAGGAAAATTTGTACTCTTTCACAAATCTTTCAATTATATCGTCCATTACATTTATTGTTTCATCTAGAACAAAATCAAAACTTTTTTCAACCTGCTTTTCATTTGGATAATATCTAAACATCTCCATTTCATCTACATTTAATAAATGGTTTGGTATTAACGTCTTAACTTTATTGTACATCGTTATATTATAAGGAAGAGGGTGTTGTTCTTCCGCCTTACTTTTTATTTCTAGAGATTCCTCAGACAATGACATATTAGTCAATTTTCCAATTAAATGAGTAGTCGACGAAATATACATATCTTGTTCGTCGAAATAGAAGTTTACTGGAATTGTACATGTTGCGTCTGGTAGGATCTGCGTAGAATTTCCATAACTCCTAATTATTATATATCTTCCTACTAAATAATCACTGTATCCAATTACTTCGTTGAGAGTACTCATTTCAGCCATTTCTTTACAAATATCAATTAAATTCAAATCAACTTTTTTACAATGTACGGCATGGCCCAATATAATAATTTTTGAATTCTCGTTAAAGAAATGTGTGACTTGTAAATCATTGTAATGTAGGTAAATGTCATTCGTTTTTATAGTATTCTTAAAGCTCTTAAATTTTCTTTTAGATATTAAATATAACTTATCCATTTAGTTTCCCCTCTAACTTACGTCGTTTTTCTCTTACCTTGGACTCTCAATGTTATAACTTTTAACTTCCTTATCTAAAAATCTTTTATATAAGCTTGCTGATGTATCATTTGTAAATTTTCCATCAATCAGTCTTTTTTCAATCGTACTACTTTCTACATTAACAGGTTTAAAATCTTTGATACTCTCCACCCATTGCGTTTTATCCTGTATGGAAAGGTATTTTACTAACCCTAAACCTAAATCGCATTCTTTAGTTATAGTATCTGATAATAATGAAGAAGTAGAAGTAGCTTGAGCTTCTATTACTACTGTTGGTAGTCCTTCATTTAAGGATGGTAATACAAAAATATCCATCATTTCAAAAAGATTCGGTATGTCATCTCTATAACCTAGAAAAATAACATTCTTTTCAAGTTCTAAATCTTTAATAAGTTGTTCAATTTCATTCTTTAACAATCCTTCACCAGCAAAAAACCATATAAAATTTACATTTGACTCTTTCAAATCTTTTATTATATCTACCATAAATTTGTGATTTTTTAATTCTCTAAACCTTGCAATGCTACCTATAACTAAACGGTTATCATCGATTCCTAGAATATCTTTTTTTAGTTGCCTGCTGTTCCTTTTGCAGCTGAACTTTTCATAATTAATACTGTTAGGAATGTGAACAATCTCATTCTTTAAAGCTTCTTTTTCACCAAAGATATTAATTGAAGCTTTTATACCACATGATAGTTTCTCTTTTGAAAGTGTGCGATTGACCCATTTTTTTAATTTCTCTTGTAAGAAATTGTTTTTTAATTGAGGAGCAGCGGTATGTGCATGGATAACGAACCGGTGTAGTTTATTCTTTTTAGCTATAAGATAAAAAGGAATGGCTTTAATTCCATAAACATGAGAATGAATCAAAGTGTCTTCTGGTAACTTATTCATTATGCTGTTTACTTCCTTGTAAAAGATTTTTGATCCTTTTTCTTTAGGATTGCTTATTTTATAGACTTTACCACCAGTCTCTTCAATCAATCGTTCGAAATCAGAGCTAGTATCATCAAATGTGATGACGTCAAATGGTACATCTTGATCTGCAAAAGCTTGAGCTTTATTAGCTATAAAAGCAGAAATCCCTCCGCCATATCCACTCATTATATGCAGTACCCGAGGACATTTATATTTATGTCTCACTAGTCATCTTCCTTATATCAAATATTTTTGTAAATGGATTTAATTTCTCTAGAAATATTATTCCAGTCAAATTTTTTGTATGCCTTCAAAGCATTATGGGATAGTTCATCATATTCCTTCATTATTTTCACTACTTTAGCAGTAATACCACTAACATCTGTAGGGTTAACCCCATATCCGACATGACCTTCTTTAAACTGTCTATAAAAGCCTTGGTCTTTAGTGTAAATAATGGGTAGTCCTTGACTCATAGCCTCAGGGTAAACTAATCCAAAAGTCTCCTGATATGAAGGTAATATAAATATATCATTATCCCTATAAAGATCTATAAGATTCTCCATCGGAACGAATTCATGTAAGTTTATCTTTATTGCGTAGTCCTTTTGAAGTTCTTTAGCGTACTCTTTGTCACGAAACTTTCCAACAAGTGTGAGTGTGACATCCATGTCATATTCATTTTTCAAATGCTCTGCTACTTTAATAGTAGTCAATTGATTCTTACGCTTTTGTACTTCTCCTACAGATATTAAGTTAATCTTGCTATCTGTATTTAAACTTTTTTGATTCCCTTCATTAGCAAACCAAAATTCATCAATTCCGTTTGGGATGATAGAAGAGTTATTTATAATATACTTTTTTAAGCGTGCATCGTGAATATATTTCTCTAGTAGTTCTAATCTTTGAGTTTCCGAAAGAAATATGATGTGTTTAGCATTCTCCAATACCTTTCTGCCTCTGCTCCTAAGATTTAATCGTAGTTTAAAAAATCCATCTAAATCCGTATACCCTCTAACTGTGACTACGTATGGAATATCATATTTTAATTTTAATTGATACGCAATATTCCCATCAGTAAACAGCGTATGTGCATGGGTCATGTGATAATCTTTAGGGTTTAGAGTCTCAAGTAATTTAAGTAATATTTTTCTTTGCTTCCACATAAAAAAGTATCGATCAACATGCTTAAATGCAACCGGATTGTATACGTTATATTTGGAGTCAAATTTAATTTCTTCATTTTTTTCGGACTTCATTGGCATAAAAACTGTATTAGTAATATCTTTTGATTCCAGTTTTTCCATTAAACTTTCATGTAATTTAGATGTTAAATAATTAGAATTAATATGAAGAACCTTCACAAAATCATTCCTTTCGAACTAAACTCTTCTTAATACTGCATTCATCACATAAAAACCAAAATAGTATAAAGCTTTATGCAAAGGTAGATTTTCTAAGTTTCTATAGGTATTCCATGTTCTTTTTAATGCTTGTATTCTATTACTAGATAATGAGGCTGGTACACTTCTATATTGATTTAAAACATCATCAAGTAGATAAGCATAGTCGTGACTTCTTAATATTTTTAGCCACGTCGCAGTGTCCTGTCCTTTACGTACAAGAGGCATTCTAAATTCACCAATAATACGTTTATCAATCATCACTGTACTGCATGCAATGGCAGTGTTTTTTAAGAGACCGGTATAATTTAGTTTTTTAGGCAATTGTACATCAGCTTTTTTTAAGGACCCATCTTCGTTTATCAAATCAAACTTAGTATAAGTAAACCCAAGACTGTTCTCTGTCATAAAATTTACTTGTTTTTCTAATTTTGATTTATACCATTTATCATCACTATCTATAAAAGCGATAAAATCTCCTTGTGCCTTTTCTAAACCCGTATTTCTCGCTACAGCAGCTCCACTGTTTTTTTCTAATTTCACATACTTAATGCGATTATCTTTCAGAGCAAAGTTCTTTATAATTTTTGCACTATCATCAATAGAGCAATCATCAACTAAGATATATTCAAAATTTTTATACGTTTGTGCTAATACTGAGCTTATAGTTTCACCTAAATATTTTTCAGCATTATAGACAGGAGTTATGATTGAAACTAAGTTCTTAGTCATTTTAATTCTTCTCTCTTTAATTAATTCTAAATTATTTTAGTATCTTTATATCATCAGGAAAAGGTTCTGTTTTTAAATTCAATAGTTCTTCTTCGTCTACCCCTTGTGAAGAAACTTTATCAAATAAAATTTTGATTGTTTGTAGCATAATCTTAATATCAAAAAGTAAGGAATACTTTTGTATATATAATAAATCAAAATTAAGTTTACTGTTAAAATCACTTGCGTACTTACCGTATACCTGAGCAAAACCAGTAATTCCTGCTCGAATATTATGTCTAAGATCATAATATTTGTTTTCATTGATGAATTGTTCTACGAAAAATGGACGTTCCGGTCTTGGTCCAACTAAAGACATGTCACCCTTTAGTACATTAAAGAGTTGAGGCAGTTCATCTATTCTTAATGACCTTAAATACTTACCTACCGTCGTCACACGTGTGTCATTTGCTGATGCTAAGACTGGACCAGAATCTCTTTCTGCTGTTGCACTCATTGTTCGGAATTTCAAAATATTAAATTCTCTTTGATTTTTAGTTATTCTAACTTGTTTATAAAGTATAGGACCTTTTGAAGTAAGTTTAATTATGATAGCTGTAATAATCATAATAGGTGATGTTACAATGATCATCGCTAAAGAAATCAAGAAATCTATTACACGCTTGATCAAGTCTTCTTCAGGTGAAATTTTGAATTCATTTATTTCAATAATACTTTCATCTTCAATATTCATTATATTGGGATTTATTAATACTAAATTCTCAAAAGAAGTAGATAGAAATAATTGCTTATTATTCCTGATTACAAGCTCATAAATTTCTGTTCGAACCTTCTCATCTATATGTTTGGCTATATAAACAATATCAACTTGATTAATCGAAGATTGAACATTTTCAATATAGTTATCTATAGCTACAGCAGTAACCTTATGTCGATTGTTTTTAGCTTGATTTATATTAAATATGGCTCTTTTACAGCTTATTTCATCACCAATCACCAGCACATTTTTAGTTCCATCAACTTTAAGATATAATTGAAAAACTATCAATCTCCATATAGTTAATAAAACACTGCTTATGACAAAGCTAATTAATATAATAGTTCTCGGAAAGGTAAACCATCTTCCAAAGAAAGTCATAGCCATTATTAAGATACTCATGAAAAACTGTACTATAACGGTCAAGTATACGAAATCTGTTCTTTGTTTATTATACATTACATAATTCCCAAACATTATATTTAAGAATATAAATGCGATAAATATAAATGGTCGTGCACTTTCATACGCAATGTAGTTAAACTGAGGGATGTTCCAATCATAACGTACTAAAAAGGATAGTACGAAAGATAAATGAAATATCACCACATCAGTAATTATAATAAATAGCTTTTTTGTATTATCAAACCCGCTCGATTTTTTCATGAGGGGACCTCCTAGCATTTTTTAGTTAGTGTCAATACTTTCTTTTAAAAATTGCTTACAATGGTTGTTATATCAAGGAAAAACAAAAAAACACTTGCCCCTCCCCTAAATCTCGTTCAAAATAGTAGGTACC
>NZ_BAAACW010000115.1:1713-2256 GCF_039521845.1 Alkalibacterium iburiense | reverse complement strand
TCTGATATACGAATTCCAGTACAATATAAGAATGCATATAAACAATGAATTACATTTTGCATATTAGGTTGTAACCTTTGGTTACACTGATAAAGGGCTGCATTTTTTAATATTAGTTGTAATTTTTGGTGAGTGAAGATGTAGGGAATATATGTGCTTTTTTTACTTCCAAGAGGGCGAGGAATAAAGACATTCTGCATATTCTTATGAGAGATTAAGTATCGGCCGAATTCTCTTAGAACAGATGCATATGTTTTCACTGATGACATTTTCCGATTAGAATTTACTAGAAGAAAGTTATTTACCATCGATTTTTCTAATGTCTTTCCCTGCAAATGATTTTGAATACAATAATTATCAAAGACCTTTAGTGTCACAGCATATAAGCGAGTTTTTCTTCCAGTCGACTGTTTGTACAAAATAAACTCAACAATTAGTTCTTTTAAATTACTAGTATAATTCGGAAGTTTTAAATCAATATTCATAATCAGGCACCTCCAAAGCACACGCTACAAGGTGTTTGATGTCTATTTTTGTGTATAG
>NZ_BAAACW010000115.1:0-1489 GCF_039521845.1 Alkalibacterium iburiense | reverse complement strand
CAATTAGTTCTTTTAAATTACTAGTACCTGAATAATTCATAGTACCTTGTCAGAACAGGCATTTATCCCGCTTTGATAAGGTTTATCACTCTATTCCTTCTTCACCCGTTGGGTGAAGAAAAAAACATACAAAAAGAGCACGCTCTATGTTATTGTAAAGTCGACGAAAACAACAAAAACAAGAGGTGTGCTCAATGTCAACTTTACAAGAAAAGCAACTACAATTCAATCCCCATTTGGTTATGTCAAACGATGGCGGTCAATTATCCAATGATTCCGGTCTCCTTTTACTCTTTGAATTTTTTCATAAGATCAAGTTCAAAGAGCTGGTTAACGAGTTATTGCATATTGACGATTCAAGAAACTATTGTACACATGACTATATTGATTTATTTATGCAGGTTCTTGTGCAGTTAATAGCCGGTTACTCAACGGATTCTTCAGCCAATTGGCTACGTCACGATCCAGTTTTTCAGCAGGGGCTAAATAAAACGACCTTAGGTTCACAGTCGATGGTTTCTCGTTTTATTCATCAACTGTCGGAGGAGAATATCGTTCAACTTCAATCAATTGCCAAGGCATTGACCACTATCTATATCGGCCAACAAAATACACAGCATATGATCATTGACGTGGATTCTACTCACTCAGACACCTTCGGAAAACAAGAACAGACTGATTTCAATACTCACTACGGAACAACGGGTTATCATCCCTTAGTGGCTTTTGATGGACTGACTGGTCTGTTTCTGGGTGCCGAACTTCGTCCGGGCAATGTGTACACGTCTAACAATGCAGAAGTCTTTTTAGCAGACATCATCTCTCAACACAAACAGCACTCATGTGATATGTTTTTAACTGTCCGAGGGGACAGTGGCTTTGCCAAACCTGAGATCTATGAGTTATGCGAGCAAGAAAAAGTGAAGTATATTATTCGTTTAAAAGTCAATGCACGACTGAAGAACATGGCTCAACAAAAGGTCCTTTACGGACCAGATACAGACTTTACACATAAAGAATCACAGTATTTCAAGATTGATTATCAAGCTAAATCTTGGGAAACGGTTCGTAAAGTAGCTGTAAAGGCCACTCGAGAAGCTGGCGAACTCTTATTTACGACGTTTGAGTTTATCGTATCAAATTTCGTTGATATACCTGCCCAAACAGTGTACAAGCTCTACCAAAAGAGAGGGACAATGGAAAATTATATCAAAGAAATCAAACATGGTTTTTCCTTCGACAAGACCGATAGTTCAACGTTTCTTGCGAATCAGGCTCGCATGATGATGAGTTGTATTGCCTATACAGTCATTCATTTGATGAAAGAGCTAACATTCCCAGATAAAGAGAAAAAATCAACGGTGGCGACTATTCGGTTTAAAGTTTTCCACATTGCTGGAAGGCTGACACGACATGCGCGTAAAAATCAAAACCACCAGTGTGAACTGGTGGTTTGCTCTGCGGCTGTAAGCCTCTCTTACCGGCCTCG
>NZ_BAAACW010000114.1:0-10449 GCF_039521845.1 Alkalibacterium iburiense | reverse complement strand
GCCCAGCCATTTATTTTTTAACATAAATGGCTGGGCTGATTTATTTAGACTGAGTTTTTTCCCAGTCCCTAGTTCATCTTTTGTCATACCATACAAGCTTCCACGGATTCTTAAGTTCTCACGGATTGTCAATGTGGGATCCAATAAGCTGTCTTGAAAAACAACTCCGATACTTTTCTTAATGTCTCCATCATTCTTACCCAATGTGTGGCCATTTAATGTTACCTCTCCCGCATTGGGTTTTAAAAGTGTACATAAAATATCAATTGTAGTGGATTTCCCTGCTCCGTTTGGTCCTAAAAAGGCAAAGAGCTGACCTTTCTTCACTTCAAAGGATATACCTTTCACAGCTTGAACTTCTTTATAGGATTTTCTTAAATTCTTGACTGAAAGTATAGTTTCCATTTTTTTCTCCTTTTTATTCATTCTTTCTATAATTTAATAGGCATTTTTTTCGTCAGCTGTCTCACAAACCAAAAAATCAGTGCAATACTGGCGACAATGACTAGAACGGCAAGAAACCACAACATACTCGGGCTACCTTCTAAGCTAATTTCTGGCAAGAATGGTAAAACATTGCCACTCCAAAAGATATCACTAGCCAATAGAAAGAGAATACCTAACAAAATAGTCCCTACTCCACCAAACAAACTACCCCTGTAAAAGCCTGTGCCTATCATCCAACCAATTGCGTAGTTTAATAAAGTTGATAGCCAGAAAGATAGAAGTGTGATGACCCATCGACTAAATCCTGATAAAAAGGATGTTCCTAATAGAAAATGAGTAGAAGACGTTTCTTCTGATAAAATGATAAAGCTTTCGATTAATCCCTGATAGTCCGTAATCGTCCAGTTAAACAGTCGAAATATTAAATGTTGAATGAGCGAAATAATCACGGTGAATATAACAAGTGTGAGAGCTCCGCCTAATGCGCCTATCACATTGCCGAAAAAGGTTTGCTTCCTTGTGACACCAAGCTGAATATACACAGGAAAGAAATAATACGCTCCAATAGCTCCCATAATAATCATATAAATGGATGCTGAGCTATACGAAAAGTTTAAAAAGTCTGAAACTGGTGCATCCAATGTTCCAAAAAAGATAAACATCAGTATATAAATGACAACGATTATCCCTAAATACCACAGATGAGCAAAACTAAGAAATTCTGTTACATCTTTTCCAATCATCCATTTTTTCTTTTGTTTATTCATGTGATTGTCTCTCCTCTGTTAAGTGATTAAAGAGTTGTTGCAAGGAAACCGGACTGATCTCCACATCATAACTCTCTGCTTTATCAACGAGCTGTTCTAGTTTTTCTCCAAATACGGTAACAGATTTGACATTACCTAAATGTTTTTCATTTATCTGTTCATAAGATGCAACTAGGGCATCTACTTCAGCTTTATCACCTGTAATTGTTATACCTTTGGAAACAAGTGATTCATACTCTTCATGGTAAAGTAATTGCCCTTTATGAAGAATCGCCACTTCATCAAACAAATACTCTGCTTCAGAAACAAGGTGGGTAGACATAATTATTAAACGAGGATGCTTAATTTGATCCTCTTGCAATTCCTCGTAAAAAATATCCCTTGACGGAGCGTCCATACTCAAGTACGCTTCGTCAAAAATAGTAATTGGCGCCCTGCTAGCTAATCCGCTTGTAACATTTAAAGCCGACTGCATCCCTTTTGATAATTCATTTACTTTTTTATCTAAAGGTAATTTAAATCGCTCAATTAAATAAGCAGCATAGTCGCTATCATAATTGGGAAGATAGCGACTCATAAAAGTCAATGTATCTTTTACCGTATCGCTTTCTTCTGTATAATCTTCAGGGTAAATGAAAACAACTTGTTCCATTTTGTCATCATTTTCAAAAGCTTCCTCACCATCAATCAATACTTGCCCATTCGTCGGCAAACGGTAAGAAGCTAATAAAGAAAGTAGGCTCGTTTTTCCTGCTCCATTCCTCCCAATGAGACCAATTGTTTTATTACTCATTAAGGATAGTTGAATAGTGTTTAAAATTTGAAAATCATTTTCCTTCAAACTGACATTTTTAAATTCTACTTTTGGTTCCATATTACTCACTTCCTTTTTCTTGTTTTAACATATTTGAAAGTTCTTCTTTTGTTATGCCTAGTTTTTCAGCTTCTACTAATAATGGGTGAATGTATTCTGCTACAAAAGTCTTTTTACGATTTTCTAGCAATTTCTCTTTTGCTCCATCCGAAACAAACATCCCAATACCTCTCTTTTTAAATAAAACCCCTTCGTCAACTAATTGATTAACTCCTTTTCCAACTGTAATGTGATTAATCTTGTAAAACTTAGATAACTGAGTTGTAGAAGGCGCCTGTTCACCTTCTTCAAGTTGACCCTTTACAATCATATCCTCCAGCCTTTCTCTCACTTGTATATAAATCGGCTTACTATCATCAAATGATTGAGGCAATACGCTCACCACTTTCTTCTTTGTTTGGTCATATGGTTATATACCTGTGTATATGAGTATATAGTGCATGAGAAAAGATGTCAAGATATTTACTTATATTAATTAATTTAGTTATTTTCAAAAAAATGAAAAACTCCCTATTAAGCTGTATACATTGAATGTACACAAACCCAATAGGGAGCTATGGTTTATTAAGATTTATCTTTTTCTCTTGTCTTTCTTATCATTATCAGTGAAAGATTCTTTGATTCCTTCAACTGTTCCTTCTGCCGAGTCTCTTGTATCATTTGCTTTCTCTTTTACTTTGCCAGACCTCTGCTCAGCTTTTCCTTTAGATTCTTGCTTTTTATCATTTACTAATTTTCCGGCTGCTTCTCTTGCTTTACCTTTTGCCTGATCCCATTTTCCGTCATTTGCCATTTTCAATCTTCCTCCTTTAATTATTCTCTATCTCAAATTGAGTATACAACAGACAAAATGACAGGTTCAACTGATTCGATTTGAAGCAGAACCAAGGCTTATTCTTTGTATTTCTTTTTAAGCCGTGGTAACTTTGGGTCGTTCTAAAAGGATTACTCATTGTAAATTGTTTCTGATGTTAAACTATTAAGAAAGAGAGAGGAAAAATTATGTTTAAACGTATGAACAAACTGCAATATAATGCTGAACCATAGAGACCAGATCCGTTGATGGCACGTCGATTACAAGAAGCGATTGGTGGACAGTGAGGCGAAATGACAGGAATGACCTCCTACTTATTCCAAGCATGGAATACAGTTGGGAAAGAAAATGATAAATTCAAAGATTTACTATTAGATACAGGTACGGAAGAAATTGGACACATTGAAATGCTAGCCAATATGATTAATTTGCTTTTAAAGGATTCTCCTTTAAATGTACAAGAAAGTATTTATAACAATAATGACGCTAAGATTGCTTCTGTATTAAGCGGAATGGACCCTAACCACGGAATTTTAAATGGACTAGGTGCTAATTTAAACAATCCAAACGGAACACCTTGGACAGCGGCCTATATGAGTGCAAGCGGAAATATGCTAGCAGACATGCGCTTTAATGTGACGCGTGAATCAATGGGTCGTCCCCAAGTGACTCGTTTATATCATATGACTGAAGATGAAGGCATTCGAGACATGCTGGCTTTCTTAATGGCTCGTGAAACGCAGCATCAACTGCAGTTTATTGAAGCAGCTGAAGAATTGGAGAAGCAATACGGTGTCGTCGTTCCTTACGGTACAAAAGATTTAGAGCATTCGAAGTTTAACCACACTGTTATGAATTTCTCTGAGGGAGAAGCTTCTGGAGAATTCTATGAAGGAAGAACTGCTAAAGATGGTGAGAAGTTTAAGTATGAAAAAGACCCAAGCCCTCACGGCGGCATGGGCAATCCTGCTCCATCCCCTGAAGACATTAGAAATACACAAGGTGAAATAACTATTGAACAAGGTAAAAAGCTGATTGAAGATCTCTCTCATCACGTAGATAGATAATTTTATCAAAGTAAAATAAGTATATTAAAAAGCACATTCCTCTTTAACTGGACAGTAAAGTCCAAAAGAGTAATGTGCTTTTTTGTAGGTTTTTAACAGAATTCATTCAGTATCCGCTAGGATTGAAACAACGTGTTTTTCATTCAACCCGCAACTGACCACTCCACTGAGTTTTTACCAAGCGTAAGCTTCTGGAGCATGACCTCCCGGACCAGGGAAGATTCTGTCCAGTTCTTCCATCACATCTTCTGAGAGGTTAATTTCAACAGCTTTGAGTGCCTGTTCCAATTGATCCATCGTTCTAGGACCAATAATCGGAGCTGTCACAACTGGGTTGGCTAACAGCCATGCCAAAGCGACATTCGGTTCAGTTTCTCCAATTTCTTTACATAGCTTAGAATACTCTTCTAATTGACTACGTTCCTGATCAGATAACTCAGATGCGCGCTGTTCACTTCTTGATCCGGGTTCCGGGTCGAGAATTTTTCCACTGAGCAAACCTCCGCCCAATGGACTCCATGGTATGACGCCAATACCCAAATCTTCTGCAGCTGGAAGGACTTCTAATTCTGGTAGCCTGCAGAGCAAGTTATATTTATGCTGCTCAGATACCAATCCTAGAAAATGCCGTTTTTCGGCTGCTGCTTGAGCAAGAGCTAAATGATAGCCGGCAAAATTACTCGACCCGATATAATAGGTTTTTCCCTGATTGACTAATGATTCAAATACACCCCATATTTCTTCCCAAGGTGCATGGCGTTCAATATGATGCATTTGATAAAGTTCAACATGATCGGTTTGAAGACGTCTTAGAGAGTCTTCCAAGTGTCGGTGGATTTTATATGCAGACAATCCGCTATCTTTATTCGGTCCATCCTTTTCATCTTCCATCCCACCATATACTTTCGTGGCCAGAACGACTTTTTCTCTTCGTCCGCCACCTTGTGCAAACCAGCGACCAATAATTTCTTCCGTCCGTCCTCTTTGATCCTTGCCGCCGTATACATTTGCTGTGTCAAAGAAGTTGATGCCTGCATCCAGTGCTCTGTCCATAATAGCAAATGCATCCTCTTCACTGGTATACGAACCGAAATTCATTGTTCCTAAACACAGCTTACTCACTTTTAACCCTGTTCGTCCTAAATAGGTGTACTCCATACTGTCGTTCCTCCTTAAAATTTAAATACCTTATAAACCTGACTAATTTCTTTCGTGTAAACCAACTGCGAACCCTTAGTTGTCACTAATTATACTATATCTCAAAAATAATGTATCCGCTATCACAATAGGCTCTCATATACAATAATTTCTAGCCTGAAGAATACCAAACTACTCACTTATCATTTGACTAGTCATTTCTTGAACGTCCCTTTGATTTTGAATGCTTTTTTCCATTATTCTGGTCTTTTTTTAGCTTTATATCGCGTTCTTTTAATTCCTTTCTAAATTCACTTAACGTTTTGCTCTTTCTTGAAGAAAATTTTTCTTTTATTTTCTTAATGAGAGACATTTTTATCCTCCTTCTTTTTTCCTGAGACTTTGAAATGATACACATCTAAATTATCATAAACCTCTTTTGGAAGGGTTAATAAAAGAAGCACCTAAACGTCTAATAGATACAGTTTATGGTGCTTCAAATGAATTATATGATGGTCCTGCTAGTCATCAGCTGGCGTATTCTATTTATTATCTTGGATTTAGTTTTGTTCTATCGTGATTGTTTTCTTCATGTACGTCTATTATTGTATGGTTTTCTTCAGGCACATCTACTCTAGTGTGTCTACTTTCAGGTCCTTCAACACTGGTTTCATTCACCGATTGGTTTCTATTTTGGTTTGAAGCTAACTGTGCATTTAATCGTTGGATTTCAGCTTCTTTTTTCTGTATTTCGATTTGAGCATCTGCATCTTGTCTCACTTTTTCAACCGATTCTCTCCTTTCTGCCTCAGCCCGGTCCATTTCTTCATCTTTATCTCTTAAAGCTTGTTTGTGTCGCTCAATGACAGCACTGGCTAACAGCCCGGCTATAACTATACCTAACAACAGTGTACCGACAATAACCAACCATAATGGGAGATCAAAACTTGTTAAATAAAGATTGAGCATGACCGTCTCCATATTTAAAAATGCTACGACACCCACTATCAACAATAAAACTATTGCTAATATAATCATTTTCCACTCCTCCAAGAATTATAATGGATTGCAACCGTTTTACAAGCTAATTATAATTCTTCACTATAGAAATAGATACTGATACGCATGAAAAGGTTGGCACTTTAGAGTAAGCAAAAAATAGCCTAATAATCTTGTAGACCAATAAATGGTCTATGATTATTAGGCTATTTTGTTAATTTATGTATATGGTCCCTACTGGGCTCGAACCAGTGACCCCTACCTTGTCGAGGTAGTGCTCTCCCAACTGAGCTAAGGAACCGACTTTATTTCACTTACATTAGTATACTAAATTTTTATGACATTGTAAACCTCATTTTTCTTCTTCATCACTCTTCGCTTTTCTTTTTCAAAAATTTCATTCATAATGAAGGAGAGATAATGTAGAAGGGTTCGATACAAATGGATACAAGTCAATTAGCAAAGTTCT
The DNA here is from genome assembly GCF_039521845.1 of Alkalibacterium iburiense. Classification (NCBI taxonomy): domain Bacteria; kingdom Bacillati; phylum Bacillota; class Bacilli; order Lactobacillales; family Carnobacteriaceae; genus Alkalibacterium; species Alkalibacterium iburiense. Next base: position 3,875 of record NZ_BAAACW010000114.1, on the reverse strand, counting down.
ATAAAAAAGATTTTCAGGAAAAAATACAGGCTTTACTAGATGCTGGTGTTATTTCAAAAGAAGACAGTCAGGCTTTATTAAATGAATCACTCAACTTGGAAAAAGGCATCGGTAACCATATGATTGAAAATTATATCGGTAATTACTCTCTTCCTTTTGGCTTGGCCATGAATTTCCTTATTGATGATAAAGAAGTGGTCGTACCCATGGCCATCGAAGAACCCTCAGTGATTGCGGCTGCTAGTTTTGCGGCAAAAATCATTAGTTCTGGTGGTGGTTTTTCAACGGCTGTCACAGAGAGAACAATGATTGGACAAGTCACTCTAAAAAATGTTCCGAATATTGATGAAGCTGTTAAGAGTGTAAAAATTAGGACAGAAGCTATTTTACAACGAGCCAACGAAGCTCATCCCTCTATTGTCAAAAGAGGGGGTGGAGCAAAGGATATTGAGATAAGAGTCTTGGATGAAGAAACACCTACTTATCTAACCATCCACGTGCATGTCGATACTCAGGAAGCTATGGGCGCAAATATCGTTAATACGATGATGGAAGGTATCGCGCCTTATCTTGAAGAAGTGACTGGTGGCACAGCTCTATTACGAATTTTATCTAACTATACGACAGAATGTATGGCCACAGCTACATGTACTATTCCAGTACGTAAATTAGCTACGGGAGACTATTCTGGAGAAGTCGTGCGGGACCGTATCATTGAAGCCACTCAAGTTGCTCGAATCGATCCATACAGAGCAGTGACTCACAATAAAGGGGTAATGAACGGTGTGGATGCTGTCGTCATCGCGACGGGAAATGATTGGCGTGCTGTATCAGCGGCCAGTCATGCTTATGCCTCTCGTTCAGGCCAATACCGCTCTTTAACCAAATGGGATAAAAATGATGCTGGTGATTTAGTTGGAACTTTAACTTTGCCCATGCCTGTTGGTGCTGTCGGCGGCTCTATCAGCATTCACCCCGGAGCAAAACTGGCTCATAAAATATTAGGGCAGCCTACTGCCAAAGAGTTGGAACGGATCATTGTATCAGTCGGATTAGCTCAAAATTTTGCGGCTGTTCGTGCTTTAATCACAGATGGGATTCAAAAAGGACACATGGGCTTACATGCCCGATCACTAGCCATTAGCGCTGGAGCGACGGGTGAACAAGTGCAACAGGTCGCAGACCAACTTAAAAAAGCACCACATATGAATTTGGCGACCGCAAAAGAGATTTTAGAACAATTATAAGCTATACCAGCAATTATCGACGTTCAGGTCTAAAGTCATAGCCTAAACGTCGATATCTGTTCGTTATAACTCCCTTCAGAGCCCTCTTCTTAGTGCGAACGTCTATATGATCTAGCTCTATCCTCTTTCAGAGCACCCTCTTCCTTACGAACGTCGATAAACAGATAACGGGACATAAAAAAGATTAGGAGGGTGAGCATATTGCTCCCCTCCTAATCTTTTATTCTTTAATGAGTTCGATATCGCTTGTTATATCGGTACTTTCCGGTTGAATGACTAATGACTCAATTAATTCTTCAGGCATATCATAAGCATTAGCGTCCGCTACTTCTTTAATCCAGTAGCCTGATTTTTTGATTGTTTTGACTTGAGTATGGATGTTGTTGGAAATGAATCCGTAACGGTTTCGATAAGCATTCATCCATGACCAGCTGTCGATAGGTGTCCACAAATGATAGCCAAAGCAGTTGGAACCTGCTTTGATGCCTTCTGATACCCAATATAAGTGCTCTTGAATGAATTGAATACGGTAATCATCTTCAATCATGCCGTCCTTGTTTAACCAGCGTTCCTCACGTGACACACCCATGCCGTTTTCTGATACAAACCATGGAATGTTGTTGTAATTATCTCGCACATTGATGGCAATGTCGTAAAGGGCCTTGGGATAGATTTCCCATCCCTTGTCCACGTTCATTCGTCTATTGCGTTTTTCATAAGAATCGTAGTACTTATTCGGCATCCAGTCCACGGTTAGACTATTGGGAGAGACCGTTGGCTGTTGGACACGGTTCGGGTGATAAAAGTTCACACCCAGTACATCAATTGTATTGTCGAGAATGATCTTTTCTTCTTCGATTGTCGATTCCCATAGCACGCCGTCTTTGTCTAATACATCTGTTAACTCTTTAGGAAACACTCCATGAATAGAGGGATCCAGAAACATTTGATTGCACCATAAATCGGCAAAGCGAGCGGCTTCTACATCTTTTGCTTCCAAAGTAGCCGGATAAGAAGGTGTTAGGTTTAAAATGATACCGATACGTCCCTTAGGATTCGTATTGACTTTTCTGAATTTCTCAATAGCTTTGGCTGAAGCTAAAACTAAGTTGTAAGCGACCTGAACGGCTTTTTTACCATCTCTCACTAATGGGTAGTGGAATTGGTATAAGTACTGCCCATCTACTACAACCATCGGCTCATTATGGGTAAACCAATCTTCCACTCGGTCGCCAAATAACTTGAAACATTGTTCAGCGAATTTAGCAAACAGATCCACGACATATTTAGATTCCCATCCTCCGTATTTATGATACAGTTCGGCTGGAATGTCAAAGTGATGTAAATTGATAACGGGACGGATGCCATTTTTAAGAAATTCATCAATTAAGTCGTTATAAAAACGAACACCATCTTCATTTAACGTTCCTTCTTCTAAATCATCGATTAATCGGCTCCACTGGATAGATGTTCTCACTGAATTTAAACCGATTTTTTTCAACATGGCAATATCTTCTTTAAAACTATTATAAAAGTTCGAGGCCGTATCAGGCCCTACATTATTATAAAAGGCATCCGGATCAATTTCATACCAGTGATCAAATACATTGGCATGCTTTTTATTAAACCTGCCCTCACTTTGAGGACCCGATGTGGCTGCCCCCCACCAGAAATCTTTTGGAAATTCAATTTTCATAACGACTCTTCTCCTTCACTATCCCTATTTTTCTATGAGACACTCTTCGCTTCCCTTTCGACTGATGTATAATAGTCGAAAACTACTTTTTCTGCTGGTTTCCCATAGAGTGCATAATCAGTATCGTGTTCTGCTTTATCGATGGGGTATAGAAGAGCTTTCCAGTCCCATAATCCAAATCCCTGAATCCATGGCTCTTTGGACGTGTGTTTAAACATATTTCTATACCAATCTTCTTGTTCGCTTAAGTCAATTTGTCCTTTTAAAGCCCAATCATTCGGTAACAGCTTAGACCCTTCCCTGCTTGGACAGCCTGCTTCACAAAAGAAGAAAGGCTTATTGTGCTCTTTGACTACTTTTTCAATTCGTGGCAGTTGTTCATCCCATGTATGAATCGGGTAGTAAGCTGACGAGGATATCACGTCTACTGCATCCCACCAAGTCACGTGGTCTTCTTGATATTTATCACAGTTATACGTAATAGGACCTGAATAGTGGCTTCTCACTTCTTTAATTAAATCACGCCACTCTTGTTCTCTCCGGTCCGTATTAACCATTTCACAGCCAATCACAAACATATCCGACTGTGATTCTTCCGCTAGTTTCGCATAATAAACAATGAACTCTGTGTAAGCTTTAAACCAGTCTGACCACTTAGGCTCGCATGGCACATCATGATCGAAGAAATTGATATGCGCACGCCATGTGCCGTCGCTTACATTCAGCATAGGCTTAAGGATGACTTGTAATCCTATGCTTTTGGCATATGAAACCATATTGAGAACTTCTGCATCGCCCAGTACTGATTCGTCTTTCCAGTTTATCGTTGTTGAATGGATGGTATCTTGTTCTACAACGACAGGTAAAAATCAAAACCACCAGTGTGAACTGGTGGTTTGCTCTGCGGCTGTAAGCCTCTCTTACCGGCCTCG
>NZ_BAAACW010000113.1:0-1714 GCF_039521845.1 Alkalibacterium iburiense | reverse complement strand
AAACTGTATACTTTTGAGCATTTCAAGTTGATTAAGTGCTTAAAATTATGGGGTTTTGACACCATAATCAAACTATTAATTGAACAAACATAACTATTCAAAAATAGGAGGCAAACAAATGAGCTCAAAAAATAACCGAACAAATGAATCACGTTTTAATCGATTTTTAAATGCTTTTGAACGAATTGGAAATAAACTCCCTAACCCCTTTATTCTATTTATTACTTTAGCACTTATAGTTATAGTATTATCTGGAGTCATCTCTTTATTTGACAGTGTCCTTTATTCATCCTGAAACGATGGAAGAAGCAGCCATTAATAATTTAATGTCCAGAGACGGCTTTCAATTTATACTGACATCTATGCTAGACAACTTTGTCGGTTTCACTCCTCTAGGCATTGTATTAACCTTAATGCTTGGTATCGGTGTGGCAGACAAGGAAGGACTCCTGGAAACTTTTATTAAACATACAATTGTTAAAGCGCCTAAGAGACTGGTCACTTATGCTGTAGTGTTTGCTGGTGTCATCGGAAATATTGCCGGGGATGCCTCCTTTGTTATTATTCCGCCCCTTGCAGCTATGGTGTTTTATAATCTGAAACGTCATCCGCTTGCCGGTTTAGCTGCTGGTTTTGCAGGGGCAGGTGCAGGGTTTACAGCCAATATTATCATAGCCAATACGGATGTGGTCATATCAGGTATTTCGACAGATGTTATGCAAGGGATTAACCCGGATGTCATTGTTACACCTGTAGATAATTGGTACTTCCTCTTAGTCTCAGCATTAATTTTACCACTTGTCGGTGCTTGGATTACAGAAAAAGTCATTGAACCCCGTCTTGGAACGTATGAAGGAGAAGTAGAGAAAAGCTTTGAAGAACCTTCACCTTTAGAAGTGAAGGGCCTTCGTAATACTGGAATGGCGATACTTGTCTATTTAGGTTTATTAGTTGGAGTGATCATGCTTCCCGATTCACCATTGAGAAATGATACCGGGGGTCTGGTTCCATCTCCGTTGATTTCTGGAATCGTTCCAATACTCACCCTGTTTTTTATTATTATTGGGGTTACTTACGGTATAACAGTTGGCAGTATTAAGAAATCCAATGATGTGCCCCGTTTTATGGGAGAAGCGATTAAAGATTTATCCGGATTTATTGTACTGATTTTTGCAGCAGCTCAATTCATTGCTTACTTTGAGTGGTCAAACATGGGCACATGGTTAGCAGTGACGGGAGCCAATTATCTACAATCCATAGGTCTGACAGGATTATTGATTATTCTCGTCTTTATTCTATTTACAGGACTTTTAAATCTTTTGATTTTCAGTGGTGCGGCACAATGGGCTCTGCAAGCGCCTGTATTTCTTCATATGTTTTATCTATTAGGCTACCATCCAGCCTTTATCCAGGCGGCTTTTCGAATTGCTGATTCTTCGACCAATATTCTAACCCCGATGAATACTTACTTTATTATTATACTCGGATATGTCCGAGAGTATGATGAAGACGCTGGTTTAGGTACGTTGATATCATTGATGCTTCCTTACAGTTTGGCGTTCTTTGCAGTATGGATCGTTTTGTTCTTTATATTTGCTCTGCTCGGTCTGCCATTTGGACCAGGTATTGGTGTTTATATCTAAATAACTCAAGTTTTGCAGTTAAAAAATAGCCTTTGACCCTTGGTGTCATTGACTTGGTACCGATTATTATG
>NZ_BAAACW010000112.1:18780-24179 GCF_039521845.1 Alkalibacterium iburiense | reverse complement strand
AATTATTTATAAGAAGTTTCAATAACCGCAAGGGTTAAACCTGGATATTCAACTGCAAAACTTGAGTTATTAATTATACTGCTTTAGCACTTTCATCAGCTTTATTTCTTTCAGCATGCAATTCTGATTCAGAAACAAACGCATCTCAGGAGTCAGAAGATGGACCAATAACTATTACATTTTTTGATAAGAATAAAACTTCTGAAAGTTTCGATGACCAAATTGCTAATGAAATAACAGCTAGGACTGGTGTGGATATTGAAATTCAAAATGCAACAGGAGATGCTTACGAGCTACTGTCACTACAACTATCTGGCGGAGAGTATGCAGATATAGTAATGATGGATTTGGGGTCAGATTTACCTGAGAAATATATAAATTCAGGGGCACTACTTCCTTTGAATGATTTAATAGAAGAAAAAGGTTCTGATATTAAAGAAATGTATGCAGATATTCTAGATCGTACAGTACATGATGATGGTAAAAATTATTATTTAAATAATTGGTATGGTGATGATGATACACCTGTAGATGCTTTCAATATTCGTTTTGATTATATGGTTGATATAGTTGGAGAAGAAAGAGCAAGAAGTTCAGAACCATTTTCACAAGATGAATTTGTAAGTATACTTAAAGAATGGAAAGAAATAAATCCAGAAGTTAATGGCGAAGCAAGTATTCCATTGACAATAAGAGAAAATGCATCTGGATTTGAAGGTATGTTTGGGATGAAAACGTACTATGAAAATGAAGGAAGATTATATCATATCGCTAGGGATCCACAATATTTGAAAATGAGAAAATTTCAAAATAATTTACTTAATGAAGGGTTGTTAGACCCAGAATGGGTAACAAATAATGAAACTTTAAAAAATCAAAAATTAGCATCTGGTAATGTATTTGCAACACAAAGTGCATATTGGGATACTCAAGGTGTCAATCAAGCGAACGTTGCACAAGGAAATGAAAATCAACAATATGTTGCATATAAAGTTTATGCTAATGATATTGATCCATCAAAAACTACTTATGGAGGAAGAAACTCTTTCGGTTGGGATGCAATAGGTATAACAGATAACGCTGAAAATGTTGATGCAGCATTTGAATTAATTAATTTTTTAGCAAGCAGAGAGGGACAAAATCTACTATTATGGGGTATTGAAGGAGAACATTACACTGTTGATGAAGATGGAAATTTCCATCCAACAGATGATACTTTAACAAAGTTCCAAGAAGATACGGAAGCTGCTACGAATGAAACCGGAATAAATAGGTGGACATGGTTTGTTAATAATCAAGGACCTACAGAAGAAACTCCCAATAGACTAACAGAGTACATTAGTCGACAAGCATTTGATTCAGAAATGGCTTTCCAAAATATGGAGGGAACATACTGGGATAATTCATATTATAGTAATCTTTCACCTGAACCTAGTTCTCCTTTAGGATTAAGACATCAAAGTATAACTGATATTGTTACCGAGGCAGTTCCTCAAATGGTAAATGCCGCATCAGAACAAGAAGTAGAAACTATATACAATAACATGATCTCAAGGATGGAAGAAGCTGGTCTTGAAGAAGTAGAAGAATATATTAATGAAAAATATCAGGAACGTTTAGAATTATGGGGTATGAATTAAGTAGTGTATTAATTAATTTATTAATGAATAGCTCATTCATCAAACCTTAAATGATGAATGAGTTTTCATTTAATATTAAATTAGTTTGGGGGATGGACCATTGATTGAAATAATAGATAAAAAAAAGATAAAAAAGCATCAAACTAATAGTAAGTGGAGAAAAATCATTAAACAAAGATACTTATGGTTGTTATCATTACCAGGAGTCTTCCTAGTTTTTATATTTAATTATATGCCAATGGCGGGAATTTATATGGCATTCACGAATTATAGTCCTAGTAGGGAGGGCTTTATAGTAGATCTAATTAGAGCTCCTTTTGTAGGATGGGACTGGTTTTCTTATTTCTTTCAAGGCGACTTTACTATAATAATGAGAAATACTTTAGCAATGAGCATACTAACTTTAATATTTTCCTTTCCAATACCAATTGCTATCGCAGTATTAATCAATGAAGTAAGAGTAAAGTGGATAAAAAAGGGTATACAAACAGTTTCGTACTTACCCTATTTCATATCTTGGGTAATAGCAGCTAATATATTTTTAACATTTTTTTCTGGTAATGGAGTTATAAATAATTTCTTGCAAGCTTTAAATATAACAACTACAGATATATATTTTTTTCAAGAAGGGAGATATTTTTGGTGGATACTTGCGATAGCTAATACATGGAAAGGAATGGGATACAATGCAATTATTTATATAGCAGCAATATCTGGCATTAACCCTGAACAATACGAAGCTGCAGATGTTGACGGAGCATCAAGGTGGCAAAAAATAGTAAATATAACTTTGCCATCTCTAAAGCCAACAATTGTAATATTGCTGATACTAGCAATTGGTGGAGTTTTAAATACTGGTTTTGAACAAGTATTGCTTTTACAAAACAATTCGATCTTGAATTATTCAGAAGTTCTAGATACATATGCTTATAGATATGGACTGCAAAATGGTATGTATTCTTATGGTGCAGCAGTAGGCTTATTTAAGTCTGTTGTTTCTTTTATATTAGTAGTAACTGCTAATAAAATATCTCGAAAAGTTAATGATGATGGTGGTCTTTTTTAAAGTGTGAAAGGAGTAAAAAGTATGGAAGTGAACAAAATAATAAAGAAACATAATAAAGCAAAATCAGATGTGGTTCTAGATGTAATTAAAGTAATATTCTTATTCGTAGTTACATTTGTAACATTATTTCCATTTTGGAATATTTTAGTTGTTTCACTTAATGATGCGCAAGATGCATTGAGAGGCGGAATATACTTTTGGCCAAGAGAGTTTAGTTTAGCGTCGTACAGAAGGATTTTTCAAAACGAATTATTTATGAATTCTATTAAAGTATCAGTTGCTCGTACATTTTTAGCTACTCCGTTAGCAGTTTTAGTAACAGCAATGAGCGCATATGTAGTATCTAGGAAAGAGTTAGTTGGAAGAAAAGGATTAAATCTATTTTTTATTTTCACCATGTATTTTAGTGGGGGAATAGTGCCGTATTATATGGTTATAAGAAGTATGGGTTTAATTAATAACTTCTTTGTGTATATTATACCTGGTGCAATGGGAGTTTATAATATGATATTAATTAGATCTTTTATAGATAATTTACCAGAAGAATTATTCGAATCGGCTAAACTAGATGGTGCAAATGATATCACGATTTTCTTTAAAATTGTGATGCCGTTATCTAAACCTATTCTTATGACAGTTGCATTATTTGTAGCAGTGGGACAGTGGAATTCTTGGTTTGATGCTCATCTGTTTACTACTAGTCAATCATTAAAACCTATGCAAGCAATCTTGGTAGAGATACTCAATCAATATCAAGTAGGAGAAACCTTATCGGCTCAAATGTCTGCTGCCGCTTCAGGACAGTCAATTACACCTGATAGTATAAGATATGCGGCAACTATAGTGTCTACTTTACCTATTATTATGGTTTATCCATTTATTCAAAGATACTTTATAAAGGGTATGATGATTGGAGCTATTAAAAGCTAAAATTATAGTTTACAAAAAAATATAAAAAAAGAGGTTATTTAGTGGATATCAAATTCAATAAAGATAATAATATTTTTCATTTAAAAAATGAGATGATTAGTTATGTGTTTTCTATTGAAGAAAATAAATATCTTTCACATCACTATTGGGGAAAAGCTTTAAAAGAAGTTAATAATAGTAATGATTATCCAAGAATAGATAGATCATTTGCACCAAATCCCGAGGAAACTATTGATAGAAATTTTTCATTAGCTGTTATCCCCCAAGAGTTTCCAGGAAAAGATATAGGTGATTTTAGAGAGCCAGCATACACATATGCTGATAGTAAAGGTATGGAATCAAATCGATTGGAATTTAAAGGCTTTACAATTGAAAAAGGAAAAAGAAAAATAGACAAACTTCCTCACATTTATCTTAACAATGAAAGCGAAGCAATGACTTTAAGTATTAATCTATATGATAGCATTAACAATGTAGATGTGATTTTATACTATTCTATTTTTAAAGATTTACCGGTAATAACAAGACATGTTAAAGTTTTTAATAATGGTAATAAACCAATCGTACTTAAAAGAGTTTTAAGTATGTCTGTAGACTTTATAGACAATGATTTTGAATTAATTCAGCTTCCCGGAGCATGGTCTAGAGAAAGAGAATTGGTAAGAAATCCAATATATAGAGGTATTCACAAAATTGATAGTAAACACGGCACCACATCTCATACTTATCAACCATTTATAGGGTTAGTGAGAGAGGATACAAAAGAAGATTCTGGTGAAGTTTACGGTATGCAACTTGTTTATTCTGGCGAATTCATAGCAAATGTAGAAGTTGATCCGTATGATCAAACAAGAGTACAAATGGGTATAAACCCTTATCATTTCGAATGGGAGCTTAAAGAAGACGATAGTTTTGAAACCCCAGAAGTAGTAATGGTATACAGCGATAAAGGATTAAATAACATGTCACAAACTTTTCATAACTTATATCAAAATAACCTGATCCGAGGAAAACATAAATATGAAAACAGACCAATTCTGATAAATAATTGGGAAGCTACTTATTTTGACTTTAATGAAGAGAAATTATTAGAAATTGCACAAGAATCAAAAGAGTTAGGAATAGAGCTATTTGTACTAGATGATGGATGGTTTGGGAATAGAAATGATGATAAATCTTCTCTTGGAGATTGGATTGTAGATAAGAAAAAACTACCGAATGGACTAAAGCAATTTAGAAATGCTATAAATGATATGGGCATGAAGTTTGGGTTATGGTTTGAGCCTGAGATGGTTTCTGAAGCGAGTGATTTGTATCGTAATCATCCTGATTGGTGTATACATGTAGAAAATCGTCCTAGATCACGAGGAAGAAGCCAGTTAATATTAGATTTTAGTAGAAAAGAAGTACGAAATTATATTTTAAAACAAATGAAAGCTATTTTAGATGATGTACCATTGGACTATATAAAGTGGGACTATAATAGAAATATGAGTGAGATAGGATCTGCTGCCTTGAGTTCTAAACCAGGCGAAGTTTCTCATAAATATATTTTAGGATTATATGAAGTAATGGAAGAATTAGTTACCTCATATCCAAATATACTTTTTGAAAGTTGTTCCGGTGGTGGAGGAAGATATGATCCTGGCATGCTTTACTATATGCCTCAAACATGGACTTCTGATAATACGGATGCAGTTTCAAGGCTTAAGATTCAGTATGGGACTTCTTTAACCATGCCGATAAGCTCTATGGGTGCACAT